>NZ_JAYFEQ010000882.1:0-7850 GCF_055795085.1 Phormidium sp. CCY1219
AAACCCAGATCTCAAAGGTCTGGGCCCAGAAGCCCGCGCCGTACCGCCTAAGCGGTCGGCGTCGGGAGTACGTCACGTCTAATTATTTGAGGCTTTTTGGGAAACCGTCATATTTAGCCCCACCCTTCGAGGGTGGGGGCTTTTCGGTTATTAACGGATTATCGATAAATCCCACCACCATCCAGCAGGAAGTTGACCTTCAGGCATTAAACAGTTCAAAGATTTGGCGACAAAAATTTTTCAGCTTTTCGCCCACTTCCGCCACAGGTTCGGTTGCGCCGACAAAGCGCCAATTTTCCACGGTGGAGAAGCGCCACTGCTGACCTTTATGGTCGTATCCGGCGGCTTCCACCCCGATCGCGCGGCGAGAACCATCCAAAGGGTCTTCATAAAAGCGAATTTGAACCAAGATGCTGCGACTCTGTAACGAGCGACTCCATCCTGGAAAATGAAACCCGATATCCAGAGAATCGGGATCCACGAGTTCGCGGGTATCCGGATCGTCGATCCAAGGTTTCAGATCCGCCCTGGCATCGGGAAATTGCAGCTTAAAAACATTCACTGCTGCGGCGATTTTACTTGCCAATTCGAAATTTTTCACTTGTTCGGCTGCGTTCACAGTTCACAGACCTCCTATGACACTGATACAGTTGAAATCGGTTCATCAATGCGCCTGGAAAGCGACTTACTTTTAATTTAATCGCGAGCAAGGATCCGCTGTGGGGGGGTTTTCTCCCAATTTTGTCAAATTGCCACGCCGGCAAGTTTCCAACCCCTGACCAGGGACTACCCCTACAACAGGGGAACAGGAGATGCCGAAGTGTTCGCTTCCCACGATAAAAACGGGGAAGGGCAAACTAGGGCGATCGCGACTGGAGAAAAACCGAATCCGTCACAGTGGACGCCAAGCGGGCCGCCCGGATGGCAGCATTCCCGTTGCGAGTAGGAATTACAACTATGGCTATACCCTGTCACATCATCGTAGAAGGCAATCCAGCAATCATCTATGCCAGTCGGAATGGCGCGCCAGATAAAGTCCGGCGCATCCTCAAACCCTTCCTAGAAAAATTTTGGCAAGAAAGAGAGACCGCCGGAGAATACCACGATACACCTGAGTGCTTATTAGCCCAGATTGTGGTGCGTTTCGGATTTGAAATCTGCGAGGACGATTTCTCCAATTTACGAGTGGGGATGAACTACGACCCCACCGCTGATTACATCTATATCGTCGGCGCGGATAAAACCGTTAAGGTACTCTCCACCGAAGAGGACTATCGGCAAAATCCCAGTTTAGGTTTGCAAGGATGCCGCCCCGTGGAAGGAGAAATCTGGAAAATAGAATGATCTTAAAACGCGGGGATTGAGAATTGAGGGGAGAAAAAACCCCGGAGCGATCGCAGTTTTGCATGGCAAATTAGAGGCGTGAAATGAAGGGCCAAACTTCAGTTTTCACCCCCCACCACCGGAAGAGGGACACACTTGCCAATCGGGGTCAAGCTGCGATCGCTTCCGCTTTTTTCCCGCCGATTTCTCTGGATTGGCTTATCCCCATCCCCTGACATGGAGGTAACAGCAAGCATCCTTATTTGTAATCAACCGTTTCAATTTCTCAAAAAAATAATTGTTGAGTGACTTCGTAACCGCCCGGGAAGATGTGGCAAAATCAGCTAACTTCAAAATCAAACCGAAAAATAATTTTTCCCTCAAAAAAAGGGTAAAAAAGTTTTGTCCGGATGTCATAACCGGATCTGGAACCAGTAGGTAGCCCTCCCGCCCCCCGATTTATTTAATTTGTCGGCAGTGCAGAATCGCCATTCGGCACAGGGGGAATGGGTTTTGGAAATCAAGCAAAGGCTATTATTATGATGGGTTTGGAAAAGCTGGATTTTTTCTTTCTGGCGATAAGATTGGGCGAGACTGCGGGGTGGATGTTGTCAAAATTACCGGGTAATTTTGACCGTTTAAAACTTCCCCCAACTCAAACAAGGACAACAGACCTGACCAACTGCCAGCGTGCAATTTTAGAATAATTGCTCATTAATCCGTTCCGTTTTATGGCGATTGAAACTTTTGCGTTTTATACGATAACTCTGCTTGCGCCGGGAGACGCCAGCAGGGAAACGTCTGGCGCATTTGACTGCCAATCTCCCACTGTAGCAGGAAAAGAAGCAAGGGTGAGTGAGTGTTTTACCACCCCTAATAATTCTAGCCAACCGATTGAGTCTATCAGTCCACCAGAGACGATCGCAACTCCAATCAATTTATCCGGAATCTGCCCGGATTCTAGAAACCTGGGGGAAATCGACCCACCCCTGACGAGACAGCCTTGCAAAACGCACTTTTTACAAGCCGAATTTTCTCTAATTAGCGATAATGCTATCGATTTCGATAACCATTGGCTCTCCAATGGAAAGGATATCCCAGACAATCCTCAACCGCGATTGAGTTTTGCCTCTTCGCAAGCTTCATTACTGCCTCCATTAATGGGCGCAAATTTAACCCCGAATAAGGCACTGGGATTGGATAAATCGCAATTGGAGGACTCTTGGAATCAACCCGTCGGCGTATTCCATACCTTACTCTTAGATTTAACGATTTCTCCTGTGGGTGCGATCGCGCTGTTTTGGTTGCTGAAGCGATTTGTAATTCGCGAAATGATTTCTGAAGCCCAAAAACGCTGCTGGGCGGGCAACATAAACGGCGAATTTTTAAATATTTTCCGGGTAGAAATAGAAGCAAACTTAGCCAAATTCACCCAAGGCTATCAAAGCACTTGTCAAGACTTAACCCAAGAATTAATCGACCAAAAACTCCATTTAAAAGAAATTCAATCGGTGACTTCAGACTGGCTAACCCAAGTTCAAGCATTGCGTTCTGAAATACTGCAAGAAAAAGCCAGACAGACTCATGCCAGCAAAACTATCGTTCAATATCCAATTATTTGGCAACCCATCCAGACGAATAATCTGCCACTGAATTATAACAGTTCAAACAGCCAACCCGGGGCGAGCGATCGCCTGCATCAGCAATGGCAAAATGCGGAGGATTGGGTACAGCAAGGCAAAAAATTGTGCTGTCAGGGACAGTATGAAGAAGCGATCGCCGCATATGATACCGCCATTGCCATGACGCCCAACCGTGCGGATGAAGCGTGGTTTCATCGGGGGAATACCCTATGCTTTTTGCAGCAATACGAAGAAGCGATCGCCGCTTACGACAAATCCCTCGAAATTCAGCCTTACCGGGGCGAAGTATGGTATAGCCGAGGCCAGGTGTTCGCCCGATTGCAACGCTATTCAGAAGCCCTAGCTTCCTATGAAAGAGCCACAGAAATCAATCCCTTACATTCCGATTATTGGCACAATTTAGGAAATGTAATGGCGCGATTAGAATTTTACGATAAAGCAATTGTTGCCTACGAAAAAGCCATTAGCATCAAAGCCGATAAATATGAATTTTGGTACAACCGAGGCAATGCTTTGGGAAAATTGCACCGATACACACAAGCGGCGATTTCCTACGAAAAAGCCATTGCCATAAAACCGGATAAATACGAAGCCTGGTATAATAGAGGAAATGCCCTGGGGAGATTGCAACGCTACGAAGAAGCAATCGTCTCCTACGATAGAGCGATCGCCATCAACCCGGACAACTATGAAGTATGGCATAACCGAGGCGTAATGCTCGGAGAATTGCAACGCTATGAAGCCGCGATCGCCTCCTATGAAAAAGCCATTGAAATCAAATCAGACAATTATGAATCTTGGCATAACCGAGAACTGTCCATCGAGAAGCTGAAGCGCGCGCGATCGGCCAAATCGGTTTAAATACTATTTCGCAACCGTTTCTACAGCGAAGCGAGCAACGAAATCCATCAGAAGCGCCACCCCGGTGCAGGAGCTTGCGCCCGGGGGTGGCGCGGCAGTGGTCCAGTAGCAGGGCAGGATATGGTAGGATCTAAGCGATTGAGGGTGGGTGAGGAGCGATCGCTTATCCCGTTGCCAAATTGTAAATAAAAACTTATTTCTCGAGAAACACTCAATTTATGTTTGAAGCGCTAGCAGAACGCTTAGAAGGGGCCTGGAAAACACTGCGGGGTCAGGACAAAATCAGCGAGTCCAACATTCAAGACGCCCTGCGCGAAGTTCGGCGTGCCCTCTTAGAAGCCGACGTTAACCTCCAAGTCGTCAAACAATTTATCGCCGACGTCGAAGAGAAAGCCCTCGGTGCAGAAGTCATCCGGGGCGTCAGTCCCGACCAACAATTCGTCAAAATCGTTAATGACGAACTGGTCAACGTGATGGGGGAAAGCAACGTCCCCCTCGCCCAAGCCGATAATCCGCCGACAATCGTGCTGATGGCGGGGCTGCAAGGAACCGGGAAAACCACCGCCACAGCTAAACTGGCACTGCATCTGCGAAAGCAAAAGCGCAGTACCCTGATGGTGGCCACTGACGTGTATCGACCCGCCGCGATCGACCAGTTAGTGACCCTGGGAAAACAAATTGACGTGCCAGTATTCGAACTCGGTACCGATACCAACCCAGTAGAGATTGCCCGTCGCGGGGTGGAACATGCCAAAGAAATTGGCGCGGATACGGTAATTATCGATACCGCCGGACGGTTGCAAATCGATCGCGACATGATGGCGGAGCTCTCCGAAATCGAAAAAACCGTCAACCCCCACGAAACCCTCTTAGTGGTAGACGCAATGACCGGTCAGGAAGCCGCCACCCTGACGCGCACCTTTAACGAAGAAATTGGCATCACTGGGGCAATTCTGACCAAACTCGATGGCGATACCCGAGGCGGTGCAGCCCTATCGGTGCGCCAAGTGTCGGGCAGACCGATTAAATTCGTCGGCTTAGGCGAAAAAGTCGAGGCGCTACAACCCTTTTATCCCGATCGCATGGCCTCTCGCATCCTGGGGATGGGAGACGTGCTTAGCTTAGTGGAAAAAGCAGCAGAGGCGGTAGATATTGCTGATGCTGAAAAAATGCAGGAAAAAATCCTCTCCGCTAAGTTCGACTTTACGGACTTCCTCAAGCAAATGCGCTTGATGAAGAGCATGGGGTCTCTCGGGGGGATTATGAAATTGATTCCCGGGATGGGTAAGCTGAGCGACGATCGCATCCAAGAAGGCGAAACTCAGCTCAAGCGCACCGAGGCGATGATTAATTCCATGACCGCCGAAGAACGTCGCAACCCGGATTTATTGGCCGGTTCTCCCTCTCGACGGCGACGGGTGGCGCGCGGATCCGGACATCAGGAAAAGGATATCACCAAGCTGGTGGCCGATTTTTCCCGCATGCGAACCATGATGCAGCGCATGGGTCAGGGAGATATGAGCGGGATGGGCGGAATGATGGGCGGTCCGGGGGGCGGTCCGGGACAACCCGGGTGGCGCAGAGGCGGTGCGCCGGGAAAGAAGAAAAAGAAAAAGCAGAAGAAGAAAAAAGGCTTCGGTCAGCTTTAGGCAAATGGCGCGTCAAAGGACAGTGTACCAGGCTTCTGGATGCGTTTTGGCCCGGGGTCAGCTAAGGGCGATCGCCACTGTCCCCCACCCTCGGTGGCGATCGCCCCTGCCACAGTCAGCATTTTCGCCCGAAAAAATGGTACAATTATAAACTTTGCAGCCCCCCCCTTCGCCTAACGTGAAAGCTGTGCGCCCACAGCCTTGACGAAAGGCAAGCGCTGAGGGAATAGCGTAAGATTGTCAAGAGGAACCCATTAGAGCAACATGATCAAACTGCGATTAAAGCGATTTGGTAAGAAAAGAGCGGCGAGTTATCGGATTGTAGCGATGGATAGTCGCGATCGCCGCGATGGTCGCCCCCTAGAAGAACTCGGCATCTACAATCCCAGAACCGATGAAACGCGCTTAGATGTGCCCGGGATTGTCCGACGTCTGCAACAGGGGGCACAGCCCACAGATACAGTACGTCGGATTCTGGAAAAAGCCAATGTCTTCGAACAGGTCACAACCGGAACCGCTTCCTAATTCCGCCAGTGCAGCATCCGTTCCCCTGACTCCCTCTGGAGAACTGGGGAACGACGCTATGCCTGATTATGAAGGGTTAGTGCGGTTTTTGGTCGAACCCTTTTTAGAGTCCCCCGAGTCCCTGCGCGTGGATTGCGAATTAATGGAAAGCAAGCCAAAAGCCTGGATTCGCGTGGCATTTGACGATCCAGAAAAAGGGCGCGTCTTTGGTCGCGGCGGACGGAATATTCAGGCGATTAGAACGGTATTGGAAGCTACGGCGAAAGCCGCCGGTCAATCGATTTACTTAGATATTTATGACAGGAGTTCGCGCGATCGCCCCGGGGCTGAGGACTCTTCCCGGGGGAAAGGCTCAAAACCGCGTTCCCGTCGCAGTTCTGTTGAAAAGCCTTCTGCGCGATCGCGAAAACCCCAGTAACCGATCGCCACTCCCCCCTAACCGGGAACCACCCGTCCAGTGACCCCCGGAACGCAAAGAAAACCTTAAGACGCCTGGAAAGGAGCGATTCGCTCCCCTAGAGGCGTCTTTTTGCATTATCATGGAGCAAAGCCGCCCCTATTAAAAAATGCTGGCATGGAACAACGAGGCAAAATCGAGCTACCTTCTCAAGAAAGCGCACTCGCTCTGAGTGGAGAACGAGAAGAAAATCTAAAAACCTTGTCCAAGCAAACCGGTGCGTTGGTGGTGATGCGCGGGCAAGAATTGATGATTCAGGGAACCGCCAACCAAGTGACCCTCTGTACCCGCTTGGTGCGATCGCTCGAAGACCTCTGGAAATATGGCAAAACCGTCACCGGGGTGGACATCCTCACCGCCCGCCACGCCCTGGATAGCGATCGCCATGACGAATTAAAAGAAATGCGCCAGGATATCCTCGCTAAAAATCGTCGCGGCGAAGACATCCGGGCGAAAACCTTCCGACAGCGCCAGTACATCAACGCCATCCGCACCCACGACCTCACCTTCTGCATCGGTCCGGCGGGCACCGGCAAAACCTTTCTAGCTACCATTCTAGCCGCCCAGTCTTTACTCTCCAATGAATACGAGCGCTTAATCCTCACCCGCCCCGCCGTCGAAGCCGGCGAAAAGCTCGGTTTTCTCCCCGGAGACTTGCAACAGAAAATTAATCCCTATCTGCGCCCCCTCTACGACGCCCTCTACGAAGTCGTGGAACCGGAAAAAATTAGCAATCTCATGGAACGCGGCATCGTGGAAGTGGCTCCCCTCGCCTACATGCGCGGGCGTACCCTGAATCGTTCTTTCGTGATTTTGGATGAAGCCCAAAATACCACTGCGGCTCAAATGAAAATGGCCTTAACCCGGTTGGGATTTAAGTCTCGCATGGTGGTAACGGGAGACATCACCCAAACCGATTTGCCCGCCCACCAGCACTCTGGTTTGGTGCTGGCTGAGAAAATTTTACAAAACATCGAAGACATTGCGTTTTGTCGTCTCTCCCAAGGCGATGTGGTTCGCAACCCCATCGTTCAGCGCATCGTTGCTGCTTACGAAAAGTACGAGAAAAAATAACTCGGGCGAAGACAATAATTTGCATGGTGAGTGTGGAAACGCGGCGTCTTCCGGAACGAAGGACAACCGAGAGCAAAACTGAAAAACCATCACGCTTGTCCGGGAAGAAACTATAAGCGATTTCTATGGCGATTAATTTATAGGGATGTCAACCCTGGTGGTTGCGATCGCGGAGTGCAATGGCTCCATATAGCTCCATCCTTTGCCTTAGTTTTACCGCTGTTGAATTTCACTTTAAGTTTGCTTTAGCTTCTCGGCGGGAAGCCCCGCGCTCTACCCGTGCTTGGTGAGCGTCGGGATGAGAGCCAGGGGAAATGG
>NZ_JAYFEQ010000883.1:0-736 GCF_055795085.1 Phormidium sp. CCY1219
GTCATCCTTGCCGCCATGAACCAAATCATCCCCCGCACCGGCTTCGATATAGTCCGTGCCTTGATTGCCGTGGATGGTATTATTGCCCTCGCTGCCATACAGGTTATCATTGCCTTGTAGCCCTTGGGTAAAGGTGTTGTCACCCGCAGCGGTTATCTCGTCAGGAGCAGTGGTGCCGATGAGATTATCTAAGGGAGTGGCGTCGGCATTGGGGGAGACGGCTGGTGGCGTGAGATTGCAGAAGTCCTCGAACGTCTGAGCGATCGAGTCAGACACCATCTCGTCGTTCAGGAGGGTATTATCGGGTGCAAAGGGCACTCTCGGTGGCGCGCTGAGGGTAGGAACCGGATCGGGGGTAATATCGTTGACCGTCAAGGTAAAGCGATCGCTCACACTTTCCGTGCCATCGTCGGCGGTGACTTGAACGGTAAGGGTACCGATATCGGTGTCGGTGGGAGTGCCAGAGAAGGTGCCAGTTGCGGCATCGAAAGATAACCAGGGCGGTAATACCGACCCATCTTCTAAAGTTGCCGTGTAGGTTAACGCATCTCCATCGGCATCGGTGAAGGTGTCGGTGGAAAGGGTTAAGCTAAATGCTTCCGAGACAGTGGCAGTGGTATCGGCAATTGCATTGCTGACAACCGGCGCAGTATTGGCAGTGTCGTTGTCGGTAATATCTGCCGTGACTGCATTAATGGTGACGCCATCGTAGTTGGTATCGGTGGAGGTAGCAGTG
>NZ_JAYFEQ010000884.1:0-6918 GCF_055795085.1 Phormidium sp. CCY1219
TCCTGCCTGCCCCATCGGTTTAATTGTAACCGATCGCCCTTTTTTTGTCAACCGATCGCCGCCACAAGCCGGCCCCCAGGTTCCGCTTAATTCTGTGGCGATTCATCCAATGACCAACGACCAACGACCAATGACCAGTCACCCCTAATCCCCGATATTAGGGCGAAAGAACTGACGGAAATCTTCATCTTGGCGACTGAGCTGCACCCATTCGATGCCGAAGCTGGCGAATTTTTCCACCAGGCGATCGCAGGAGGGGCGTTCTGTGGCATAATGGCCGGCATCGATGAGGATTAAGCCGCGATCGCGGGCGGACTGAAACTGATGGAACTTGCAATCGGAAGTCAGATAAGCCTGAGCGCCAGAATCCACCACCGCATCGATAAAACTGGCTCCCGAACCGCCTAAAACCGCCACCCGGGTGATATGCTGCTGCGGGTTTGCCATTGGAGAGACGAGCAAATCAGGCGGATCTAACTTGCCTTTTATCAGACGCAATAATGCTTCCAGAGTCAAAGTCGGCTGTAATTGGCCCACTCTGCCATAACCCAAGCCCGGTTGCGTAGGCACAATCGGAGCGACTTGCTTTAAGTCGAGTAACTGGGCGAGGACGTCAGCCGTTCCGTGATTCACTTGGTCGAAATTCGTGTGGGCACTGTAAACGCCGATTTGATGAGCAAAAGCAAGTTTTGCCATTTCGCCCACCGGATCGCCGCTACAGATGGAATTGATTCCGCCAAAAATCAGGGGATGATGGGCAAAAATCAGGTTGACGGGGGTACCGGCTTCTCCCAAGGCGATCGCTTCTTTCATCACCGCCAATGTAGGCGTCAAACACACCAACACCCGTGCCGATTTGTCCAACACCCCCGGTTCGATTTGCCAACCGCAATTATCCCATTTTTCCTGCCACTCTGGATGGGCCCAGCCTTCAAACCATTGAATTAACTCGGAAATTTTCATTCGTTTCGCGTTTCAATTGAACTGTGCTTATTTTTTACCCTAGCGCATTTTCCCTCACGGTAAAAATGTTGGCGGCGCGTTGCATGGTTTTTCCACTTTAACTGATTTGACGAGAAGATGCGATCGCCTCAGAAGACTCTGACTCGCCCCAGTTGTCCATAATATCCTTAAAATAGAGCTGCTGCAGCCAAACCTGAACCACCACCGTCAGGGGAAGCGCCAAAACCAACCCCAACAGTCCAAATGTACTGGCAAAAAACAATTGGGCAATCAGAGTAATAGCAGGCAGCAAAGACACTTGCTTTGCCATCACAATTGGCGTCAGCCAGTAACTTTCAATTTGCTGAATAATGCCATACCAAATCAACACCGCCAATGCCTTCCAAGGTGCATCGAGCAAAGACACCATCAGGGGAAAAACCACGCTCATCGTCGGTCCAATATTGGGAATAAAATTCAGCAACCCCGCCATCAAAGCGTGAACCAGAACCAAATCCACCTGCAATATCCACAAGCCAATTCCACTTAAACTGCCGATAAACAGGCAATTAATCGAAACCCCAGCCAGCCAGTTTCCCAGAGCGATTTCACAGTCCGATAAAATGCGATCGGCACGGCGGCGATAAAATGCCGGAATCAGTCGTAACGCGCCCTTGCGATATTCTAACGGATTCGCCAGCAGCATCAGCGTCAAAACCGAGACGAATAAAATCTGCAACACCGTGCGAAATGAGTTCGAGAAGAAATCCACAAAATTCGTAACCGACTGGAGGACTAACGGCTGCAATTGTTTGATAAAATCTGCCAGCGACGGCGGTTGCGGCAACCATAACGGCAATTGATTCTCGATATTTCGCAGCCCGGTTCTCACCCGCAAAAAAACCTCCGGTATCAGTTCGATGAGTTTTTGAAATTCGGCGATAAAAGGAGGAACCACCAACCAAATAAATAAGACAATAAACAACACGGTGAGGCTGATGGTAATAAAAATTGCCAAATGGCGGTTTAGGCGGAACCGATTTTGCAGCAATCGGGCTAACGTGTTGAGGGCGGTGGAAAAAACAATTGCGACAAAAATCAGCAATAACAGTTGTCGAATTTCCCATAAAATATAGAGGGAAATAATAATAGCAATTAAGCTCAGCCAATGCCCAAATTTCACGGCCTTTCTAGACTCCGCTTTCTCAGTCTTTATTCTAGAACTATAGCACTGGTCAAACCTCCCCACACCCGAAAAACAGCCCCCTCCTTGACGGGTTCCCCCCCAAGCGGGAAAGGTAGATCCGAGGTTCCGCCTCGCCGCCGCCCCTGCTTAGCCGTTTTCCCGACACTGGCGAAGCATCAATTTTCCCACAGGGACTCGTGAATTTGATATGCTGAAATACTGCACTGACAGAGATTCAACTCATGCCTGCGCCTAGTAGTACATCTACAATGACTGCATTTCCCCTGACGGCGGTAGTCGGTCAGGAGGCGATAAAAATCGCCCTGTTGTTGGCAGCGGTGGATCCGGGATTGGGAGGAGTGGCGATCGCCGGTCGTCGCGGTACTGCCAAATCGGTCATGGCGCGTGCCATCCACTCCCTGCTGCCCCCGATTGAAGTAGTCAAAGACTCGATTTCCAACAGCGATCCCACCCAAAGCGATCGCTGGGACGATTTCACCCGCGAATTATACCCGAGCCACGGACAAAACGGCGTCACCCCAGAAACCGACGTTCCCACAGAAGTCATTCCCGCACCCTTCGTGCAAATTCCCCTGGGCGTCACCGAAGATCGCCTCCTGGGGTCCGTGGATGTGGAACAGTCGGTGAAACGCGGCGAAACCGTATTTCAGCCCGGATTGCTCGCCCAAGCACACCGAGGCGTACTCTACGTGGACGAACTCAACCTCCTCGACGACCAAATCGCCAACCTGCTGCTCACGGTACTCACCGAAGGGCGCAACCAAATCGAACGGGAAGGCATCAGCTTTCAGCATCCTTGTAAACCCCTATTTATCGCCACCTATAACCCAGAAGAAGGGGCCTTGCGCGAACACCTGCTCGATCGCATCGCCATTACCCTCTCGGCGGATGGCGTATTAGGGTTAGACCAGCGGGTACAAGCAGTAGACCAAGCTCTCTCCTATTCCGTGTCGCCCCAGAAATTCCTCGAGCAATATGCCGAAGACCTGGATAACCTGAAAACTCAGATTATCTTAGCCCGGGAATGGCTCAAAGATGTGACCATACAACCGGATCAAATCGCCTATTTAGTGGATGAAGCGATTCGCGGGGGCGTACAAGGCCATCGGGCGGAACTGTTTGCCTTGCGCGTGGCAAAAGCCTCCGCCGCCCTGGATGGGCGAAATACGGTGAATGCCGATGACCTGCGGCGGGCGGTAGAATTGGTTATCGTGCCGCGATCGACTATCGTGCAGACGCCACCGGAAGAACAACCACCCCCGCCACCCCCACCACCCCCGCCTTCCCCGGAAGACCAATCCGAAGACGAACAAGATGAGTCGCAAGAGGATAAAGAAGAGGACCAAGAAGAAGAGCAACCCGAACAACCCGACGAACCGCAAAGCATTCCGGAAGAGTTCGTTTTCGATCCAGAAGGGGTGATTCTCGACCCGAATGTGCTTTATTTTGCTCAAATGGCACAAAAGCGCGGTACTTCCGGCAGTCGTTCGATTATCTTTTCCGACGATCGCGGACGGTATATTAAGCCGATTTTGCCCCGAGGCAAAGTGCTGCGCGTTGCGGTAGATGCTACGTTGCGGGCAGCAGCACCTTATCAAAAAGCCCGACGCGATCGCCAACCAAATCGGCGGGTGATTGTAGAACAAGGAGATTTACGATCGAAGCGCTTAGCCCGCAAAGCCGGTGCTTTGGTGGTATTTCTGGTCGATGCATCGGGGTCAATGGCCCTCAACCGGATGCAATCGGCAAAAGGTGCCGTGTTACAACTGCTCACAGAAGCTTATCAAAACCGAGACCAAGTGTCTCTGATTCCGTTTCGCGGGGAAAAGGCGGATGTGCTATTACCTCCCACGCGATCGATTACCACCGCCCGCCGTCGGTTGGAACGGTTGCCCTGTGGCGGCGGTTCTCCCTTAGCACATGGGTTAACTACCGCAGTGCGCGTGGGCTTAAACGCTCAGCAGTCTGGGGATATCGGCGAAGTGGTAATTGTGGCGATTACCGATGGGCGCGGAAATATTCCCTTGGCTCGTTCTTTGGGCGAACCGACAATTGAGGGGGAAAAGCCCGATATTAAAGCCGAATTGTTAGATATTGCCGGCAAAATTCGCGCCGCAGGAATGCAGTTGTTAGTCATTGATACGGAAAATAAATTCGTTTCTACCGGATTTGGCAAGGAATTGGCGAAAACTGCAGGCGGCTCTTATTATAGTTTGCCAAAAGCCAACGAACGCGCGATCGCCGATATGGCTCGCGGCGCGATCGCCCAAATGAAATCTCGCTAGACACATTCTCCCTTGGAACGTGGCGACTGGAAGTCGCAGCTTGGCAAGCAAAGTCCGCCTACGCGGACTAATCGTAACTCCTTTAACTCGTTCCCAGCATCTGCTGGGAACGCCTCCCCCCAGTAGACCAAATAATTGCCAATATTTAACTCGTTCCCAGGCTCTTGCCTGGGAACGCCTCCCCCGAGGCTCCGCCTCCCCCAATTAGACCAAATAATTGCCAATATTTCTGACAAATTTCCCCTCGGAATATTCTGTCCCTAATGAAACGGAAAAGCTTCTTTTTTACCCTAGCGATCGCTTTTTTTGCTACCCTACTTTTTGCCTGTATTCCGCAACAGCTTCCCCCCTCCACCTCCACCGAAACCTCAGTGCAAATCCCCATGTCTCAGTCGCCCCCGCAACCCGAACCGCGCCCCATTTCCGAACCGTTATTCCGCCAAATTTCTACCTTTCGCACCACCATTCCCGCCAATGGAGATGTGGCAAATATCTATTACCCACAGGTGTCGGAAAATTCCCCCAATTCGCCTTCCTTTCCCGTGGCACTGCTTCTGCAAGGCTTGAATGTGGATAAATCCCATTATTCCCAATTTGCCACCCAAGTCGCTCGCTATGGCTTTATTGTGGTCGTTCCCAATCATTTTACCACCGTGCGAGGACGGCAAGAACTTTTCGCGCAAGTAGGAGAAGTGCCCGCCGTTTTAAGCTACGTAAAATCGCAAAATAATGCGCAAAATCTCCCCTTTTATGATATCATAAATGCCGATAAATTAGTATTAATCGGCCATTCGCAAGGAGGATTTATCGGCATGGATGCGATTCGCGAAGCCTGCGATATGCCCTTTTGCGAAGGAGACTATCAGCGCCCAAAAGAATTGCTGGCAGGAGTATTTTTTGGCGCGGATTTGTGGGACGGAGAGTATATTAAAATCGAAAATGATGGAATTGCGATCGCCCTGATGTCTGGCTCTGAAGATAGCTTGATTCCCGCAGATTCTATTCAACAAACTTACGAACATATCCAAACTTCACCCAAAGCTTATCTTACCCTTTTAGGGGCTAATCATTACGCGATTACCAATGGCGACAATCCCCCCGGTTCTCCCCTGGAAAAAAATCCGCCACTGTTACCCCAAGATATTGCGATCGCCACCCTCTCCCGCTGGAGTGCCCTATTTTTGCGAACCTATGCCTTTGACGATACCACCGCCAAGGAATATATCTATCAAACCGGAGACGCTTTAGATGAAAATGTCACGGTAATTAGCCAACCCTAACTCCATGAAACTGCAACAAATCATTGCAACTGCTTTAGTGACTTTCCTGGTGGTTATTGCCCTTTCCTCCCTTCCGCAAGCCGGGAAAATTGTTGCCCAATCAATCCTCCCCCAGGTCCCGCGCAAATCCCCTGTTCCCTCAGAAAATGGCAATATAGCTGCGCCGTTTTTCAGGGAGATAAAACGCTACCAAACCCTCATCGAAGCCAATGGCGATCGCGCCGATATTTACTATCCCGATTTATCCGAAATTACCAGCGGCGATCGCCTTCCCATCGCCTTAATCTTACAAGGCTATAACGTGCATAAAACCTACTATTCCGCCTACGCCACCCAGCTTGCCCGTTACGGATTTATCGTCGTTGTCCCCAATCACGTCACCGCAGTGAGGGGAAAACTCGAACTGTTTGCCCAAGTGGGACAAGTTCCAGAGGTTTTACAGCAAATGAAACGGGAAAATAACCGCGACAATTCTCCACTTTATGCTACAATAGACAGTAGAAAAATGGTGGTCATCGGTCATTCGCATGGCGGATTTATGGGCATGGATGCCATTCGAGAAGCCTGCGACATGCCCTTTTGCGAAGGAGACTATCGCCGCCCCCCAGAACTGTTAGGCGGAGTTTTCTTTGGCGCAGACTTGTGGGAAGATGGGGAATATCTCACTATCGAAAATGCCACAATTCCCATCGCTTTAATTGCCGGCAATCGCGATAGTTTGGTGCGCGCCGACTCGATTAAAATTACCTACGACAATATTCAAACCCCCCCTAAAGCATTCATCACCGTAATCGGGGCAAATCATTACGGGATTACCGATGTGGATAATCCGGCGGGGTCTCCTTTAGAAAAAAATCCCCCCACGTTACCCCAAGCAGTGGCGATCGAAACCATCGCCCGGTGGAGTGCAATGTTTTTGCGCGCCTATGCCCTTCACGATCCAGCAGCATTGGAATATTTACAGTTTCAGGGAGATACTTTGGACGAAAATGTAACGCTTCTCTACCAGGATGTGCCCTCTTTCCCCCCAGGGGCGGAAAACGAGAACTCTATTCCCCGGTTTGAGAGAGACTTTTAGCCGCTTCTACCTGGTTTCTTTGTTTACCAAATCGATTCTAAATTAAGCGCAAAACCGGGTAAAACATCCTCTCCGGAAACTACAGCAGGATCGGACAAGATTTCGGGGTCTCTCCCCGGGCGATAG
>NZ_JAYFEQ010000885.1:0-276 GCF_055795085.1 Phormidium sp. CCY1219
ACACCCGACGGGGGATAAATCCCCCGTATAACAGCTCAAGTCGGTTGAAACCGACTAAAATATTTGTCCTGTAAAGCAACACCCGACGGGGGATAAATCCCCCGTATAACAGCTCAAGTCGGTTGAAACCGAAATCTTGCACCAGTTGCAACGCCCGACGGGGGATAAATCCCCCGTATAACAGCTCAAGTCGGTTGAGACCGAAATCTTGCACCAGTTGCAACACCCGACGGGGGATAAATCCCCCGTATAACAGCTCAAGTCGGTTGAAACCGA
>NZ_JAYFEQ010000886.1:0-226 GCF_055795085.1 Phormidium sp. CCY1219
TGCCTATTTATACCGCATCCGGGGAGAGCGGGGGGAGAATCTGGAACGGGCGATTGCGGCATCCGAGGCAGCGTTAGAAGTTTATACCCGCACCGCCTATCCGGAACAATGGGCGATGACGCAAAATATTCTGGCAAGTGCCTATCGCAACCGCATCCGGGGAGAGCGGGGGGAGAATCTGGAACGGGCGATTGCGGCATACGAGGCAGCGTTAGAAGTAAGAACC
>NZ_JAYFEQ010000887.1:0-5386 GCF_055795085.1 Phormidium sp. CCY1219
AAAGGCGCTGCGGGTGTGGACTTCTAAGGCGGCTTGGTAGCAGTGAATCGCCTCCTCGATATTGTCCGCTCGCTCTCCCCAGATGCGGTTACGGTAGGCA
The DNA here is from genome assembly GCF_055795085.1 of Phormidium sp. CCY1219. Taxonomy (NCBI): domain Bacteria; kingdom Bacillati; phylum Cyanobacteriota; class Cyanophyceae; order Oscillatoriales; family Oscillatoriaceae; genus Phormidium; species Phormidium sp. CCY1219. The sequence continues at coordinate 101 of NZ_JAYFEQ010000887.1, forward strand.
GCCGCCAAGTTATTTTGAGTCCCTGCCCACTCATAGGGAAAGGCGGTGCGGGTGCGGACTTCTAAGGCGGCTTGGTAGCGGCGAATCGCCTCCTCGATATTGTCGGCTCGCTCTCCCCGGATGCGGTATAAGTAGGCATTCCCCACGTTATTTTGAGTCGTTGCCCAATCTTCGGGAAAGGCGGTGCGGGTGTAGACTTCTAAGGCGGCTTGGTAGGCAACAATGGCAATTTCCAGATTATTGGCTCGACTGCCTAATGGGAATTGCTGAATATCAAGGGCGAAATTATAAAGGATGGCGGCTAAGGCTTTATTCTTCTCAATATCATCGGGGTCGAGTTGGGAGTGAAGCCATTGGCGGAGGGTTTCGGCAAAATCGAGGTCGAGTTGGTCTTGGTATTTTTGGAAAATGCGATAGACAAATTGAAGGTTGCTGCCACTATCGATTTCGGCTTTCACAATTTCCAACCAAATTGCTAAATATTCTTCGCGGATGGCATTGACTTGAGGGTTGGAGGTTCTGGTGGGCTGAGGCTGGGAGGTGAATAAAGGCGTGTTTAGCCTCGGCCATAGATTTTGCCATCTCTTACGCCAACTCGACATGGTTCTGCCTCCGGTGAGTCTTGGTTCGGTGGTGTCGGTTCAGTGAAGCCTCGGTCCACCCCACCCGAATTTTACCCCATCCCCGCCACTGAGAAACCCGGTTACTGAAGACTTCTGATTTTCCGTAAATCCTCCAAAAACTCCTCCCGCGTCACCGACTCTAAAACATCACGCCGTTCCTGGGTATAATCTCCCTGACCCCAACCCATTTGTTGCAAAAAGCGAATTGCATCAGACTGTCCCAAATGATTGACTAAAATCTGATAGCCTTTTTCTCTTAGCTCTACTGCATTCATTATCCATAACTCCTTAATTATTACTCCTGTAAAACCTGAATCAGCCACACCACTGGATTGCTAATAGCAACCTTTAATTTAGATGCGTACCTGCGAGCGGTTTTGAGCAGGCGATCGTCTGTAGAAAGAAAAATATCTGCCCCAGCCGCTTCAGCACAAGCCAGATGAAAAGAATCGAACAGTCCAAACCCAAACTGTTCTAATTGTTGTGAACGTTCCTCCACCGTCGGATTAATTTCTTGCATCTGGGTTGCTAACGCCAAAAGACTAAGGATGCTAGTTTTTTTCTCCAGATTTCGCATTTTTTCCAGTTCCACTGTGATCGCTTCACTCGAAATGAGTTGCCATTCTCCCGTGCGAACTCGTTCCAGAATCGTTAAAACTGAGTCCCCCTCTAGCCGAACCCGTTCCTGCGCCCAGTCATCAAAAGGGCGATTGAGACAACACACATCTAAATATACCGCAACCATTAAACCCCCTACAGATTAGCTACCACCAACTCGCACACCTGCACCAACCTCTGATCCAGCAACTCCAGATGACGGTTGAGGATTTGTTCTCTCCACCCGGACAGGTAAGGAGTTCTTGAATCAGGGAGAGATAGGCTTGCACTCTGTGTTCATCCATAGCCACAGATCGGGTAGGGGATACCACCCGGATTTTACCCTATCACCGCGACTGAGAAACCGGGTTTCTTTGTTAAATTTTTGTGAAGAAACACCAGATGCTGCTAGAAACCCGGTTTCTTTTCCCCCACCCCAAAGGCAGCTTTTTATCACTTTATCATTCCCCAGCAGCCGCTAAAACCTCTCTATATAAATTTGGGCTAATCCGAAAATTAGCCTCCAAGATTAAACTATCCATAATCGGTCTAATCTGAGTAATCAAACCCCGACGCTTTGCTACTAACAAAATTCCCAATAATCCCGTAATCGACAACCCCAAATCAATCGCTTGCCTTCGTCCTAACCGTTCATCAATCAATAATTCTTCTGCATTCACTTCCAATGCCAACGCGATCGCCTCTGATTCTCCTCGACTAGAGGACGTTCAGTTTGTAAAACATTTACCAGTTGTTGATTAGTGGGTTGGCGAACCTCAATCCAATCAAGACCCAACACATCTGTGATGCGCGGGTCATCTTCTCCTCCTCGCTGTAATTCATGCCAAACCCCCGAAGGAATCAATACCTGTCCGTAGAGTTGTTCTAATAATCCAAGATAACCGACGATCGCCAACCCACTTAACGGAGAAGTATCACTCACAACAATCATAGCCATCCCTTAGCCGTTAAATGCTGTATATCCTCCTGCAATTCCTCCAAATCGTAATGAATATTGATGCCCCTCTCTGATAGAATTTTCTGGAATCTAAACTGAGAGATATTCAGTAACTCTGCTGCCTTACCCAAGCTAATTTTTTCTTGCTGAAACAGCAATAATACCAACTCGATAATCAACTCTTGTTCAGAGAGTCCACTAGCTTTAACAATGTCTTCGGAAATCACTATGCTCATAATCTTGCTCTTACCTCAAAATCAGTAATTTTTCGCCTTAGCTTGACCCTCACTCGTGGCTAGTCCAGATGTTTGACTGTTGAAATATTCCCCCACCTCCTGCGCCACATTCCCCACAAACTGCGCTTGGTTGTCTTGTCCCTCCTCCTGCAACTGTGCCGCTACCAACTCGCACACCTGCACAAACCCCTCATCCAGCAACTCCAGATGACGGTTGAGGATTTGCGGTTCCTCCCCACTAGGACATTCGAGGAGTTCTTGAATCAGGGAGAGACAAGCCTGCGATCTTTGTTCATCCATAGCCACACACCGGGTAGGGGATACCATCCCGATTTTACCCCATCCCCGCGACTGAGAAACCGGGTTTCTTTGTTAAATTTTTGTTAAGAAACCGAGATGCTGCTGGAAACCCGGTTTCTTTTCCCGCCTGCCATCCCCTTGTGACTGGAGACTAATCGGCATCCTTAAATCAACTCCGATAGACATCCCGACGATGCCTCACGCGCACAATCCGAACCACTTTTTCGGAATCATCAATTTCATAAACCACACGATAATCACCGCTGCGAATTCGATAGAGATTATCGTCCCCCTTCAACTTGACCACTCCCGGCGGACGGGGATCAAGACTCAGGCCATCGATCGCCTCCCCGATGCGTGACTGGAGATTGATATCGAGCGATCGCAGTTCCTTAGCCGCCGACTTCTTAAACCGGACAGCATACCCTTCATTTGCCATTCGCTTCTGCCTGGATGTCTTGTTTTAACTCATCCCAAGACACCTCCTCCTCCTGCTCACGAGCATGAGCCACCAACACATCATAGAAATCTTCCCATAACTCACCCCACTCAGCCAAATCAATTAATACTGCCTGTTTTTCTCCGGCTTCATTCACCACAAATTGAATTCCTTTCATGACTATTTCTCCTCATAAATTAACCCGGTCAGCGAAATCAATCAATTGCCTAATATCCATGGTGATTTCCTGGATCACAATAGAGATTTTATTCTAGCTTGGGAATTTAACTCACCAGCAAAATTAAAGTCGTGCGCTAAAACCCGACAATAAGCCGATAGGTCGTACTTGCCCACACCTTTGTTGTCCATCCAATACCTTAAGCATTTGTTACGGATGAATTGAGCGGTGCGGATAGCATCGTCTATAGCTTGATATTGTTTTGTTTTAGCTTTAACCTTAAATTCTAAGACAAACATTTACGCTAGGTTTGACAGAATAAACTTAGTTTAGCGCACTTAAAGCTAAATTGACAAGGGAAAGAAATTAACATCACGGCGGTTAAAACTGCTCGTGTCGCATTTCATCCCCCACTTAAAAGATGGAGGCTTTCATGCTCCCGCTATTTTCCCGTAATCCGTCTCTCTGAAAAAAGCTAGAAGATAATACCGATTCCACTTCCGTTACATCTTTAAAACCAATGGATACTTCTGCATAAATAATAGGGTTGATATGCAGTGTTCCAGTTTCGGCGCAATCAGCTAGTTGAGCGGCTGACCCGTCAAACCAATGGGAATCTTCAGTTAATACATCCAGAATCACATTACTATCTACGAGGAAATCCGTCATTCCTCACCCCGCGTTAAATTCAGAATCTCATCAGTGGTCATATCCCCTGTGGCTTTTCCCCGCAGATTTGCGATTAACGTTGCTCCTTTGGGTGAGGTGTTTTGATACCGCCAAGCTAAAAAGTCTAAGAATATTTTAGCTTCTTCCAGGGCGGGTTGGGGGAGGTTACGCAGAATTGCTAAGATTTCAGTTTCGGTGGTTAGCATGATGCAACAGCTTCAGGATAGTATCCCCATTTTACCCCATCCCCATAACTGAGAAACCGGGTTTCTTTGTTGAATTTTTGTGAAGAAATACCAGATGCTGCTAGAAACTTGGTTTCTTTTCCCCCACCGAGAGTAATCGGGAGAGTCGCCCACCCTACTCGATTTCATCCTCAGAAACAGCTTGCAAAACATTGTCATACAGAGATTCATTCACCCAGTATTGGGCTTCTGTCATCATTGCATCCAATAGGGGTTTCACCTTGGGGATAATCTGGTTTTGTTTGGCTAAAATCAAAATTCCTAAAGTGCCAATCACATTCAATTTTAAAGATTGAGCCACTTTTCTGGCTCTTTTTTCATCCAATACAACCCTAGTTGTTTATTCGCTCAGTGCTAAAGCAATCACCTCCCTTTCCCCAGCATCTAATTCTAAAGGGATGGATTCTGGCATCTCCTGCACCGACTTAACTTTAAGCCAAGCCGCTTCAATTCCATTAACAATGGTTTCCGAGTTAGGAAATCCTGATTCAACGGTTTCCGAGTAAACCGCTTGGGGAATGACTATTTCAGCAAACAGGGATTTTAATATATCTAAGCGATTAATACTTGCAAAATTAATCAGTAGCATTATAAATCACTTTAACCATCCCACAATCCTGATTGAATCGCTTCGATATCCTCTGCTAAATCATCTTGGTCGTATTGCCGAACAACATGATTTTCTCCCAACAGTTTTTGAAACTCCCACACGGAATAATTCAACAACCGACGGGCTTGACTAAAGGTAAATATCTTATTTTCATAAAGTTGCATGGCAATTTGTTCCAAAACTGCCGTCTCACCTTGCTCAATTAATTCGATGGGAATTTGTATATTAATACCTTGCATCTACCATCACCTCATCATTTCAAAAGACATTCATTCCCCAGCAGCCGCTTGGCAAAGGTAAGGAGTTCTTGAATCAGGGAGAGATAAGACTGCACTTGTTGTTCATCCATCGCCACGCACTAGGTCAGGACAGTACAGCTATTTTACCCCATCCCCGCCACTGAGCAACCCGGTTTTTTTGTTAAATTTTTG
>NZ_JAYFEQ010000888.1:0-859 GCF_055795085.1 Phormidium sp. CCY1219
CGTAATTCCGGGTCTACGCCAGTGCGGATATCGGCATTGGCTTCGGCGAGAATTTCTAACAACGTGCGAGCGCGGGCACTTTCGCTGGCACTGAGGGCTTGTTTGTCGTAGCCTTTATCCGGGTTTTGCTGGTGCAGTTGCATCAGCAAGTCGATGTAGAATTCGTAGTAACCCTGGTTTTGCACTTGAGCGAAGTAAGACTGGCGCAGCTTTTCGCTGTCGATTTTGGTGCGGAGGTCTTCGATAAGGGCAATGGCGGCTTCGATGTGGGTTAGGGCTTCTGTAAGGTTGCCTTGAGTGCGTTTGGTGGAAGCGAGATTATAGAGGGTAACCGCTTCCCCTGCCTTATCCCCCACTTCCCGTCTCAGGGGCAAGGATTGGTTCAAGTAGTCTAGGGCCGTTTGCTTGTCTCCCAGGGCGTCGTAAACCCCGCCAATATTGTTGAGGGTACGTGCTTCCCCTGCCTTATCCCCCACTTCCCGTGTCAGGGGCAAGGATTGGTTGAAGTAGTCTAGGGCCGTTTGCTGGTCTCCCAGGGCGTCGTAAACCGCGCCAATATCGGAGAGGGTAGTTGCTTCCCCTTTCTTATCCCCCACTTGCTGGAACAGGGGCAAGGATTGGTTGTAGTAGTCTAGGGCCGTTTGCTTGTCTCCCAGGTCGGAGTAAACTAGGCCAATATTGGAGAGGGTACCTGCTTCCCCTGCCTTATCCCCCACTTCCCGAGACAGGGGCAAGGATTGGTTGTAGTAGTCTAGGGCCGTTTGCTGGTCTCCCAGGTCGGAGTAAACCTGGCCAATATTGTTGAGGGTAGTTGCTTCCTGTGCCTTATCCCCCACTTGCCGAGACAGGGGCAAGGATT
>NZ_JAYFEQ010000889.1:0-26372 GCF_055795085.1 Phormidium sp. CCY1219
CGCGCGAGTGAGCCAACTGCGCGCCGGTAATCGTCCGCAAGAAATTGCCCAAGCCCGCGCCCGCCTCGAACAAGCCCAAGCGCGACTGAGCCAACTGCGCGCCGGTAATCGTCCGCAAGAAATCGCCCAAGCCCGCGCCCGCCTCGAACAAGCCCGCGCGCGACTCGATGCCCTGCGTTCCGGAAGCCGCCAGCAGGAAATCGACCAAGCCCAAGCGCAAATCGAACAAGCCCAAGCCACTTTAGCCCTTAGCGAAGAACGGCTGCAGCGCAATCAGCAATTAGTCAATGAAGGAGCGATTTCGCGCGATCGCTTCGATGAAGTGGTCACCGAATACCGCCGCGCCACCGCTAACCTAGAGCGACTGCAAGACCGATTAGAACAACTCAAAGAAAGTCGCATCGAGGCGATCGAACAAGCCGAAGCCCAAGTCGCAGAAGCGCGAGAAGCCTTAGAACTGCAGCAAAGCGGCGCGCGTCCCGAAGAAATTACCCGCGCCGAAGCCGAAGTGCAAGAAGCCCGGGAAGCCTTAGAACTGCAGCAAAGCGGCGCGCGTCCCGAAGAAATTACCCGCGCCGAAGCCGAAGTACAAGAAGCCCGGGAAGCCTTAGAACTGCAGCAAAGCGGCGCGCGTCCGGAAGAAATCTCCCGCGCCGAAGCCGAAGTGCGCGAAGCCCTGCAAGCCTTAGCCTTGCAAGAAATCGGCGCGCGTCCGGAAGAAATCTCCCGCGCCGAAGCAGAAGTGAAAGAAGCCGAAGCGCAATTAGAAGCCGCAGAAGTGCAGTTAGAAGATACCATCGTCCGCGCCCCGTTTGCCGGTCAGATTACCCAGCGCTATGCCACCGAAGGGGCATTCGTCACTCCCACCACCTCCGCCTCCAGCGCCGGCAGTGCTACCTCGACTTCGATTGTCGCCCTCGCCAGGGGGTTGGAAGTGCTGGCGAAAGTGCCCGAAGCCGATATCAGTCGGATTAAACCGGGGCAAACAGTGGAAATTGTCGCCGATGCTTATCCGGAGGAGGTGTTTGAAGGGAAAGTGAATTTAATCGCGCCGGAAGCGATTAAAGAGCAGGATGTGACGTTGTTTGAAATTCGGATAAATATTGAATCGGGAACCGATAAGCTGCAGTCGGGGATGAATGTGGATGTCACCTTTTTGGGCGATCGCCTCAACGATGCGTTGGTGGTTCCTACCGTGGCGATCGTCACCAATAAAGGCGAAACCGGGGTCTTGGTTCCCGATGACAGCGGAAAGGCTCAGTTTGTCCCGGTGACGATTGGTCCGACCATTGGCAATCAAATTCAGATTCTCAACGGTTTAGAACCGGGCGATCGCGTGTTTGTCGGTCTTCCGGAAGGGCAAAATCTGGAAGATATTCTCAACGATGAGAAGTAATATCGAGTAACCTAAAAAGGGGAAATGTCCCTGCCCGCAATTTTTGGCGCGCTTTCCCCTTTTTCCCTCAGCAACGTGCCTTTTCTATAAAAGGGGAAATGTCCCTGCCCGCAATTTTTGGCGCGCTTTCCCCTTTTTCCCTCAGCAACGTGCCTTTTCTATCCTCTGCAGAGGCGTCATAATTAAAAGAATAAGTCCGCGTCGGGGAATCGGCGAAAAGCCTCGGCAGAATTTTAATTGCCCCCTGGGATTAGCTCGAATTGACCAGAGTAGGATTGATAATTAACGGTGAACTTATTAGAAAGTGGAAAAATGGCGGCGAAAACGTTGGTCGCCAATAAGATGCGGAGTACCCTAACCATGTTAGGGATTATTATTGGGAATGCGTCGGTAATTGCCACGATTGGGGTGGGAGAGGGAGCGCAGAATTTCGTGGCGCAGCAGGTGGAATCGTTGGGGACGAATTTGTTATTTGTGATTCCGGGAAGTCCGAAAGCGCAACGACGACCGGTGACGCCGCCGCAAACGTTAGTGTTGGAAGATGCAGAAGCGATCGCCACCCAGGTTTCTTCTGTAAAAGCTGTCGCACCCCAAATTAGCAGCAACCACCGCGTGACGGCGGGAAATGCAAATACTTCCACCACGGTGGTGGGGGTGACGCCGGAATTTTTATCCGTGCGGAATTTTGATGTGGCCCAAGGTCGATTTGTGACGGAATTGGATTTAAAACGCAACCAACAAGTGGCGACGTTAGGTTCGGAATTGGCGGAGAAGTTATTTGGAAATGCCAATCCGATTGGCCAGTCAATTCGGGTGAAAAATACGTCGATTACTGTGGTCGGGGTGATGCAGCCGAAAGGTTCGACTTTCGGGCAAAATCAAGACGATACGGTGTTTGTACCTTTGACCACAATGGCGAAACAAATTGTGGGAACCAGTTCTCCTTATGGGACGAAAATTAGTTTTATTTCCGTATCGGTGGAAGATGAGGAGAAAATGAAGGCAGCGCAATTTCAGATTGAGAATTTGTTAAGGCTGCGGCATAAGATTACCGATGAAGATGATTTTACGGTTCGCAACCAAAAGGATTTGCAGGAAACCACGGGAGCGATTACCGGGGCGCTGACGGTATTGTTAGCGGCGATCGCCAGTATTTCGTTATTTGTGGGCGGGATTGGGATTATGAATATTATGCTGGTGTCGGTGACCGAGCGGACGAAAGAAATTGGCTTGCGCAAAGCCTTGGGGGCGTCACAGAGAGATATTTTAATGCAATTTGCGATCGAGGCGGTGATTTTATCCGTGGCGGGGGGTTTTTTGGGAACGGCGATCGGGGTGGGAGGAATTGTGTTAATTAGCAGTTTAACGCCTTTTGAAGCAGGGATTTCCCTCAGGGCGATTGTTATTGCCACTAGCGTTTCCGGTACTACGGGTTTAATCTTTGGTTTTTTCCCCGCCAAACGCGCCGCCCAACTCGATCCGATTGTCGCCTTGCGCGGGGCGTAGGGAGTTCAATTGGACGGGAAACCCTCTGATGTCAGAACCGAGAATTTAACTGGGGAAAGAGTTTTGAGTTTGAATGGGTGATAGGGTTGTCAATTGATAGAAGAAGTAGGGAGATGGCATGTCCTGTCCTTACCTTCTGTGTGGATAGTTATTTTTGAATAAGGGTTTGACTACCTGATTTTTAACCGAGCGATCGCCCAATAGCAAACCCCCCAACACTAACAGGTTGAGGGGGTTGACAATAATTGTTTCCGGGAATATTCATCGCATCAAATCTTCGCGCAAATCCCCGGGTTCGTTAAGCATTTCCGGAGTCACGCCCGGATCGTTGACTAATTCTCTGGGGTCTTTTTGATACCCGCCTTTCATCACCAGGTTGCGCGGGTCTACAGCATCTTGTTTGGCTGTTTTGTTCTCGGTATTTTCTGCGGGTTGTTGGGGTTTTTTGGGGGTTTCCTCACTCATAAATGATGCCTCTATTGAGTCGATCGCTTATGTTTAGGTTAGCGAGTGTTTGAGCGGAGGAACCACCCCCTACAGACAGAGATTGGAGTTAACTTCCCGGCATCCATTCCAAAACGATACCGACGCGGGTATCGTTATCGTCATCGGCATCTTGTCGCTGCAGGTCCGCCCCGATGCGAAATTGGCGGGCGATCGCATAGCCCACGGAAAAGCTTGCCACTCCCACGGTCTCATCGCTACCGATGCCCACGCGACTGTAGCCCAAAGACAAATCTGCCGCCCCAGTGCGAGAGAGGACCAACATCACTCGTCCACCCAGTTGTAACCCATCGGTGGAATAGGAATCGCCATCGATTTGACGATATCCCACCACCGGGGCAATATTAAAATAGCCGCCTAGGGGAAGCAGATAGTAGCGTAACTCGGCACCGCCACTGGAGCGATCGCCCTCGCCACTGGCATAATAATCGCCACTGAGAGTTAAACCGGTACCGCCCAAAAACAGGTCTTCCACCCCCACATTAAAGCCACTGGCATCGTCATTTGAGGGTTCTCGAGCGTATCCCACCCGCACCCGGGTGCGAAAGCTCGGATCCGAGCGAATTTCTTGCAAAACATTGGGGGTTTCTTTCAACCAGCGCTGTAGGACCGGACTGCTTTCGATGATTTCCGGACTGAGGTCGAGTTCTTGTGGGGTGCGAACCGAGGTGGGTTGGGGTAGGGCTTCAGATTCTTGGGCGGATAAGGTACCCCCACCGAGGAGGATGCCGCCGCACAGAGTCAGACCCAGCAAACGGGCGATCGCAGTTAGGGGTTTAAACGCCCGGACACTGCTTTTACCAGGAAACTGTATTTTTTTGTCCATTAAAAAAACCGATGAATGGCGCGGATTGAGACCAATACTCAATCTTACATCTTTGTGTTAAAATCGACTTGACAATTGCCCCAAAATGTGAATCGGGACAATTGGCTAACCCCACTTAATTAGACAAACAAAAACGGCTCTGCAAGCAGCAGAGCCGTCAGACGAAACAACAGAGGAGCGAAACCGGAAAACTAAGTTAACTTAACGAACTGCCCCTTCCATAGATGCTGCGTCGATTGGCTTGAGGAAATAAAGCCGCAGCAGATGCCAGCCATTGGATAAATAAAGGGGAAGTTTCTGGAAAAACTGCAAGAACTTGGGCTTATTGGAACTTGCAATTTCTGCTAGTTTAGCATTATTTTCGGTGCAAGTGTCCAATCGCGAGAAAAACTCTGGATGGTCCACATCCAAAATCACCGGGAACACCCGTCCGGCAGTTTCGTTCGTCTTGCGGATCACATAAACGTCGTATTCGCGGGCATCCAGACCGATCGCCTTGTAGAACCCGGAACGCTGAATATCGTTCAGGAACATGGTTGCAAAGACGGAGAGCAAAAAGAAACGGCACCACAGCTTTGCTTTCCAATCATTCAAGAAGGAAGGCTGAGCCTTCATCAGGGCATCAAAGAAGTCGCCGTGACGGTTTTCATCCTGACACCAATTTTCAAAGAAGCGGAAAATCGGATAAATGCAATCTTGCGGATTCTTCTCTAAGTGACGATAAATCGTGATATAGCGCCAGTATCCAATCTTTTCGGACAGATAGGTAGCGTAGAAGATGAATTTTGGCTTAAAGAAGGTGTATTTCTTGCTCTTGGTCAAAAATCCCAAATCCAGGGACAGGCGGAAATCGGACATTGCCTTGTTGAGGAAGCCGGCGTGACGGGCCTCATCGCGAGACATCAGGGCAAAGCACTCTGCCAACACGGGATTTTTGCCTTTGAGTTTGCGAGAGAGTTCTTTGTAAAGCAGGAATCCGGAAAACTCGGCGGTGCAGGATCGTTCCAGGAACTCCACAAACAGGCGGCGAGTTTCGCCATCCACATGGTCCCAGGATTGTTCGAACTGTTCGTCGCGGACGAAATGATGACGGTTGTAGTCGGCGCGGAATTCTTCGAGGATGGCGCGGAGTTCATCTTCGTTGGGAGAAATGTCCATCCGAGCCATTTCGTCGAAGTCGGTGGTGTAGAAGCGGGGTGTCAGGATGGTTTCCTTAGCCGGAATTTTGACCCCATCTCGCATTTCTTCAAACGCTGGTTTTTTTAGGGAATCTACCATAGGTGTGGGTGTTGTCTTCTTATGAGTGTTCTACAGCAACGAGGGTGACGCTGAGTCCAAGAGTGCGGTGGGTTGCTTTGGCCGATAAAGGCCGTGCTTCCCTTGAGCGAAGTTGTTTGACGAACGTTAGTTTAACAGTGTAACAGGGGATGACCTCAGAAAAGAAGGTCAAGCTGGATAAAAATATATCAACTTTTGTAACGCGGCAAGTCACAGGATTGAGAATTGAGAATTGAAAATTAAGAATTGACAATTTTAGCTGAAAGCCAGTGGCGGGGTGGTTGTGCCAACATTAAAGAAACAGAATCCGCACTATTGCTTCTTTCTATGAGTTTCTGCTTAAATCCCAATTGCCAGAAGCCCCAAAACCCAGACTCTGCCCATTTTTGCATCAATTGTGGGGCAAAATTACTCTTAGGCGATCGCTACCGAGCCATCCACCCCCTAGGTGCTGGAGGTTTCGGCAGAACCTTCCTGGGAGTCGATGAGTATAAACCCTCAAAACCCCGCTGCGCCATCAAACAATTTCATCCCGATCGCGGCAGCAACAACAACTCCGAGAAAGCGGCGCAACTATTTCGCCAAGAAGCCATCCGACTCGAACAACTGGGGCAACATCCGCAAATTCCTGACCTGCTGGCTACCTTCGAGCAGGAGGAACGCCAGTATCTCGTCCAAGAATTCATCGACGGACAAGACCTCGCTGAAGAATTGGCCCTCGGCGGTACCTTCGACGAAACCCAAATTCGCCAACTCTTAAACGACTTGCTGCCCGTACTGCAATTCGTCCACGAACGGCAAGTCATTCATCGAGATATCAAACCGGAAAATATCATTCGCGATCGCCGCGATCGGCCCTTAGTTCTCGTAGACTTTGGCTCTTCAAAAGTTGCCACCGGTACCAGTTTAAGCCGCAGTGGCACCGTCATTGGCTCCGCCGGTTATGCCGCTCCCGAACAAGCCCTGGGAAAAGCCACCTTTGCCAGCGATATTTACAGTCTCGGCGTCACCTGCATTCACCTGCTCACCCACATCGAACCGTTCGACCTATTCGATACCCGCGAAGGATGCTGGGTGTGGCGAGATTACTTAGTAGATAATCCACTCAGCGATCGCCTCGGACAAATCCTGGACAAAATGCTGCAACATCCCCTGGGACGACGCTATCACACCGCAGCAGAGGTCTTGGAAGATTTAAACGCCCCCGAGACCCCCGCCGAAGTGCGCCCCAGTTCGCGCCCCTCGGCGTCCCATGCCTTGGAAACCAGCCGCCCCCAAGCCCTCGTCAATTTGGGCGACGAGCGAAGCAAACGTGTGAGTCTGAGTTACCTGCTGTGGGCGGCTGGATTATGCGGGTTGGGCGGGTTGCATCGGTTTTACAATGGCAAAATCGTCACGGGCGTGCTCTGGTTTTGCACGGGAAGCCTGTTTGGGGTGGGTCAAGTGCTCGACGTGTTCCTGATTCCGGGCATGGTGGAGAACTATCAAAGCAAACTCAGAGGCAAACTGGGGGTGTCCGCCTCTGGGGTTCCCCTCCCTGTACAAAATGCGATCGCCCAAAACATCTCCCCGCAAAATCCCAACGAACTGATGGTCAAACTGGTGAAAGCTGCCCAAGCCAGAGGCGGCAAACTCTCCGTCACCCAAGCCGTCATCGATACCGACGTCGGCTTTAGCGAAGTGGAAGCTGTACTGACGGAAATGGTCTCCTCTGGCTATGTCAGCGTAGAAAACGACCCCGTAACCGGCATCGTCATTTATCGGTTCAACGAACTATAACTAACCTCTTTCCCCCGAGGCTTAATTCCAGGTCAGCCACTTCTGACCGTTGAGCCGCTGTACCACATAAAACACCAGCAACTTTAGGTCAATCTTGCGCTCGTCAATCAAGAACGGCTCGATGGTACTCGGGACGTTGGATCGCTCGAAGCAGGCAAAGGCAAGCTGCCCTTTAATATCCTCATCGGGAAAATACACCCGAAAGTGTCGTTGCCCACCAAACCAATCCCCTTGCACTTGCGCCCATTCTGAGTCCGAACTCATCCCCGCAAGGCTTACCTTCTGCTTTGACAAGCTTACGGTGATGTCCTCTAAGCCTTCTGCCACAAGGGCTTCTTTCAGGGCGGGCAAATAGTGCTGCTCGATGAACTCCCCAAATGGCTTGTCCTCTAGCTTGGGTGGCTTCTCCTTTTTCTTGGCTGCCGCTTTGGCGGGGGGCTTTTTCTCAGTGGAATTTTCGGGTTTCGGATTCTTTTCTTCGGCCATTGATGCTCGATCCTCAGTTAAATCTCTGCAACAGCTCGCTCGATTAAGCGATGAGCTAGGGTTTGAATCCCCGTATGCTCATAGTAATTCGTGGACATGTCAAGAAATGCCGCTACATAGTCCAATTTATCATCAGAAATTTCTATGAACTTCTGCAGGTTGGCGGCTACCTTCTCGGGGGTTAAGCCCCGGGAGGCGACGAAATTACTCATCCATCCGGAGGTGGCGGCAAAGCTTTCGCCGATAAAGCCGAGTTGTCCCTCGGTACTCGACCCGGGAATCATGCTGCTGAGACGCTCGAACATCGGGTTTTCTTGTAGCTGGGAGGGCTGCAACCCACTGAGGATGGATTGCGCTTTCATAATGAAGTCCGGCCCGAGGGGAATTAGCCCGTCGAAGCACACTAGGGCTGCCATCCGCATCAGGGACTCTCCGCCATAGTCTCCCAGGGCGTTGGCAAAGTCTCCTATGCTGTCGCCGGGAATGCCGTTAATCTGGCAAAAGGCAATCAGTTCGGCAACTAATTTTAAGGATAAATCGATGGTTTGCGCTTTGTCGGCTTTCGGGGTAAGCCGATTTAAAAACCCGAGAAAGTTGATTTTTTCTCCGACTTTGTTGGCTAAGGCGGCGGCCCCGAGAGTACCGCCAAAACTATCTATGGTTTGGTACAACCATAAGGCGCGTTGATATCCTTCGGATTTGTCGTTGTACAGGTAAATGGCCCGATCGCCAATTTGTTGGATGAACTCTTCGTCGGTTTCTCCGGTTACGCTGCGAATGGTGTTTTCAAACCCGACTAGGTTATCCCATTCTCCAGGTACTACAAAGTCGAGCGATCGCAGTACGTACACCGTAACGTTATTTTTCGGCAGTTCATCGACTAATTCATAAATCGGTTTGCTCACGTTTAACTCCTTCTTTTCCCAACAAGGTTCCAGTTTGCTTCAGTTTCATGCGGCTTTTCTCTTGTGCAGTTCTCAATTCAACTGTCGCAACAACTGTATGGTTTATTTCAGTTGTCGCAATCCGTTTAAGTTGAATTTTTGCAGCCACGCTTCGCGATCGCTGGCGCTAAATGACGGATCGCGCGATTGCACTTTCACTTGGAAGCGATCGCCCACTAACACCGCCGTTCCCTTTGACCCGACGCTCACCGCCGGATACCCGCCAATCGTCTGCGTGCTATTCTGGAATTTTCGCACCGCATTCGGGTTATTGGCAGTATCTGAAATCGACAACATGGCTACTTCTTTCCCTCCTCGCTTCAATTTCGCTTCGGCAAACCCTCGTTTCTCTTGGGCGTACACTCGCTGGTATTCCCCGGCGGCGGAGGGGAAAAATTTATTAAACTGTCCTCCCGCTACCGATTCCCCCGCTGAGGTTCGGTTGCGCGCCACTTGGGTACTCTCCTGCTGCGCGCCCTCCCACCGGGAGGTTTGCTGCGGTTGCGTACAACCACCCACAAGCAACAACAGGGCGAGTAAACCGGATAATATTATCTGACGACTGCGCGATATTCTCATCATTGTTTCTTCTCCAGCATTTGCCACGGATTACCTGTTATTTTACTGGCTATTCCCCAAAATACAGGAGTCTGTCCGGCGATCGCTCTTCTTTTCTCTGGGCTTTTCCCCAACCTCTCTCGGTTATTCTTTCCCTCGCGCTGTCGCTGATGATTTTATTGATGTCGTTTGCAATCCCCTCGGTTCGCTTCAACCACGGGCATTCTCGCTTACCTACTCTCCAGCAATGGTAAAATTCAACCCTTCAATTCAACCCGATCAAAACTTTGATATGAAATTCAATTTTAAACCCAGGATTTTTAATCAGGTATTTTTCAAGTTATTACCTGCATTTTGCCAGATAAAAAATAGCAGCCTTGTCGTTGGGGTTGATTTTCAAGACTTTCTGAAAAAGAAGATAAGCTTGTGCTTGTCTTTGTTTGTGAAACATAAAAACCGCTTCTTCAAATAAGCTTTTAGTGGTTTGCTTCAAAGATTGATGCTCGATAGAATCTCCATCAAACACTTCAAACACAGAAACCGAGGAGCTTTTGCCTTTTACATTGACACAATCTAAGAAGCGATAGTTATACTCAGAAAAATCTGCTACTTGACATAAAGTTTGTCCGCTAATAATAAGAGTAGCACCATAAATTTTCGTCAAGCCTTCCAAGCGGGATGCTAAATTAACTGCATCTGCGATCGCAGTGCTTTCCATGCGTTCCCGTTCGCCAATCGTTCCTAACATCAGACAGCCGGTATGCACTCCGATACCAATTGCAATCGGAACGCGCTCGTATTGTTGTCGATACTCATTATAGAGCTGCAATTGTTCCTGCATGGCAATTGCTCCTCGAATCGCATCATCTACTGATTCTGGAAACAGCGCCATAACAGAATCTCCAATATATTTGTCAATGAAGCCATTATTAGCTCGAATCACCGGACTCACGCGACTTAAATAATCATTAATAAAATTAAAATTTTCTTCCGGAGACATAGCTTCTGATAGACTAGTAAAAGAGCGAATATCCGAAAACATAACCGTCATTTCCTTCTCGATGTGGTCTCCTAACTTAACATCCACAATGCTTTCATATCCGAGAAAGCGAAGAAAATCATGGGGGACAAACCGCGCGTAGGCTTTATTAATTTGCGTCAACCGAATGTGAGTTTTAATGCGCGCTAATAATTCAGCTTTGGAAAAAGGTTTGGTTAAATAATCGTTAGCCCCTGCAGTAAATCCTTTCACTAAATCGGTGGATTGATTTTTGGCGGTTAACATCACAATCGGCAATTCACTGGCTAAAAATGTTTCTCTCAGTTTTTGGCAAACTTCATAGCCGGT
Source organism: Phormidium sp. CCY1219 (assembly GCF_055795085.1). Taxonomy (NCBI): domain Bacteria; kingdom Bacillati; phylum Cyanobacteriota; class Cyanophyceae; order Oscillatoriales; family Oscillatoriaceae; genus Phormidium; species Phormidium sp. CCY1219. Next base: position 10,626 of record NZ_JAYFEQ010000889.1, read on the forward strand.
CATCCGGGGCATCATTACATCGAGTAAGATTAAATCTGGCTTAAACCCTTTTTCGATAATTTGTAAAGCTTCCGCACCATTGGTCGCATATTCGAGAGAATACTGCGCTAAAGAAAGTTGATTTTCCAACACTTTCAAATTGATAATTTCGTCATCGACCACTAAAATTTTAAACGCTTCGAGGGAACAAAAAAGAGGGGGTGATGTGGATAAAGTAAAAAATTCTTCCTCATCATTAATAACTGAAGTTGGGGGTGAGCTATTATCCATTTGCGAAACCGCAGAAAAGTCTTGTCCTTGTTGAGTAGAAATGGGTAGGGTAAAGTGAAACGTCGAGCCGACGCCTACCGTCGATCGCACCCAAATGCTTCCCCCGTGCAATTCTACTAATTTTTTGGTTAAGGTTAAACCTAAGCCGGTACCGCCGTATTTTCGGGATGTAGACCCATCCGCCTGTTCAAAGGATTCAAAAATTTGTTCTAATTTCCTCTCTGGAATCCCAATCCCCATATCAGTAATCGTCACCCGCGCTTGGGGAAATTTTTCAGCAGTAATCGGCTTATAATTGGGAATAACAACCCCCGCCGATGTGACTAACTGTGCTGAAATTTCGATGCTTCCTTCTTCTGTAAATTTAATCGCATTTCCCACGAGATTGTAAAAAATCTGTTGCAGGCGATTTTCATCCCCATCGACTAAGGGAAAGTCGGGAGGAATTGAGTTGATGAGCTGTAAGGATTTATGACCTAAGAGTACCTGGGAAGTTTTTAGCACGATGTCAACAATAGCGCGCAAACCCACTGGCTTAATTTGCAGCTCGAGATTTTTGTGTCTGAGTTTGGAAAAATCTAAGATATCATTAATTAAGTTGGAGAGTCTTTTGCCACTCAAGACAATCATCAGGAGGTTGCTGCGGATGCGATCGGGTAATTGCCCGCCTGCACTATCAATTAATGATTCGGCAATGCCGATGATACCATTGAGGGGGGTCCGCAGTTCGTGAGAGGTGTTGGCTAAAAATTCGTCTTTGAGTTCGTTGAGATGCTTTAAATCGGCATTTTTGCTTTCTAACGCAGCAAAGGCTTCTTGCAACTGTAGCGCCATCCGATTAAAGGCTTTTGCCAGAACCCCTAATTCATCAGAACGCTCTAGATTTACTGTCTGGTCGAATTCGCCTTTTGACAAGGCAGTAGCGGCGGTTTTGAGTTGCAAAATGGGTTGGACGATCCAATGGGTGGTGAGCAGTCCTGCTGAGGTTGCTAGGAGGAGTGCAGCTACACAAAGGAATAGGGTGAGTCGAGTATTTTCATAAATTTTTTCCATGAAATCGGATTCGGGAACTACCACAACAATCAGCCAATCTAGACCGAATTCGTCTTGAAATGCATTCACTTGAACGAAGTGTCGCTGACCTTCTAGCTTAAAGGCGAGTTGGTGTTGCTGGCGAATATGAGTTAATTCGCCAAAATTATTGGTTAAATATTGGGCTGTATGGCGGATTAATGGGTGGTTGACTTCTGTTGCCAATCGTCGCTCTAGTTTTTGCGTGGTAGAATTTTTGAAAAAGGGTTTTTCGCCTGTGGAACTGGCAACTAATAATCCGGACCGTTCTATAATAAATGTTTCGCCAGAACGGCCAATTTCTAACCCTTGCAAAAAATTAGCAAAGTGAGAAATTTTTAAATCTACGGAGAGAACTCCCTGAAGTTTGCCTTGGTTGTCATAAAAGGGTTCGACAAAAGGCATTCCCAAACTGGGATAAGCAGAATAGGGATAGATGTCTCCCCAAGTGGGCTGACCGGCTTGCACGGCATTTCTGTACCAGGGGCGAATTTTTGTGTTGTGGTAATCGCCAATGGTGATGAGTTCTACACGCTGACCTTGGGGATTGGTGGCGTAAATTTTGTAGTCACCTGCAACAAAGTTATCGGTGGCTTCAATAATTAAACTGCCGTCATCTTGCCGACCTGCAGATGCTAATCCACCGGCTTCGTTGCCAAAGTAAATGTAGCTCACTGCTTGGTCGAAGATTTGAAGCTGATTCCAAAAGTATTTTTCTAAGTCGGCTTGTTTGAGTTGTAAGGAATTATCGCGAATTCTTTGGGCCGTGATTTGATTGATTACACTGGGAATGGTTAAATAATCTTGCAGTTTTTGTTCGATGCGATCGCTGATTTCTCCTTGTAACTGAAATGCCAGCTCTTCCACTGCCTCTTGACCATTTTTAAAGGACAAATATCCCACCAGTCCGACGGCTGTAAAAATTTGCAGGAGAAATGGCACAACCAGGATAACGCGAAGCGGGACTTTTCTAGACAGACGGGAAAGGGAGTGGTTCCGGAACTGAGAAAACATACTGAATTGCCCATTTTTAAGCAAGATTAGCGGATTTTAAACGAGAACTGATGCCCGAGGAGTCTGCCTATGTGGTGCGTTCTCGCGATCGCCATAAGTTGGCTTTGGTTGCGCGATCGCGACCTGAAGGAGTTCCGAGGGGAGTGGTCCGCCCATTGTTAACGCCGCGATCGCCATCTGCTGTTTGATTCTATCCCTATCCCTCCACAAGAGTCTCTCTATTTTTCTACCTACTTGCATATTTCGTTATCAAACCACACGGATGCCAAATTCGGGGGTTCTCGGTCTCCACAAGTCGGGGAAAACCATGTCTCAGTGCGGATAGCTTTCCTCGCCAATTTGGCATTGAACCGATCGCGCTTCGGTTCAGCGCACTCCACTCAGACTCAGCAAATGCAGAGTCTTTCCAGACATCGGTTTGCCAAGCGAATTTTCTATAATATTGCAATTTAACCGTTTAATGCAACGGGGGTTTTGCCCCAAATGTGGCCGCTTTAGCCCTGGGGAGAGAATTTTGCGGGTAGAAGCGATCGCCCCTCCCCTAGGGTTGAGAGTCCATCTGCTGAGATTCCGGGGGTATGGAGGATTCCCCCTTGATGCATCCCTGGGTATGTTCGTCGGTAAGGGTGGGATTGAATAACACCACAGAGCGATCCAACAAAAACTCTTGAATCCACCCCAAGTCTCCCTCGCGAATCCGGGGCTGGGTTTCGGGTTCGGATCTGGGTGAAGGTTCCGCAGGGGGAGAGTCCTCTACCGTCGGTGAGGGAGAAGCCTGTTCCACAATTACCTCCGGTTCTTCCACCACGACAGAGGAGGTGTCCCCTTCTGTCGGGATGAAACAAACTTCGAGGCGCACCCAGGGATCTTCTCCTTCGTCATATTGCTTATAACTAACCTGTAGCACACTTCCGGGAGGGAGGATGCCCAGCTCGTTAGCGGGGATTTCCGCGCCAGGTTGTTGGAGTAATACGAGAGAAGTGTTGTTGTTGCCAGTATCGATAATGGAATCGCGAATTTGGAGGAAATCGCCAACGTTCAGCGCCGGACTTACATCATTGAACTCCGGGGTTGATGTGGCAGGGAGAGGAGAATTTGTGGACTCCTCACCCATTTGCAAGGGAAACTGGGGAAAGGTTTTGAACCCTTCGGTGAGAAACCAAGCGGCAGCCCCAAGTCCGAGCAGTAATAGGATAGCGAGTACCAGGGGGACGGAGAAAGGCGATCGCCGGCTGGGTGGTATCAATTTGGTGTCGGCATTGTTGGCGGGGAGTGCGGTATCCTCCTCATGGGCGGGCATGGCGGTTTCCGAGGCGAGGAAATCCACCGGCGGCACCTCATCGAGTTGCGCCACCAAATGATTCGGGTCGATACCTGCTTGGCGAATCGGCTCGACTTGACAGTAAACCACCGCTACCGTGACGTTATCGTGACCGTTATGAAAATTGCCGATATCGAGGAGTTTGGTAACGGCGCGCGCTACCGTGAGTTCGCCGGTTAAAATGGGGAGAATTTCGGTTTCCCAATATTGCTCCACGCGATCGTTGTCGCTTAACCCATCGGAGCACAAGAGAAACACGCTATCTTCATCGATGATAAAGCGCTGCACTGAGGGATGGAGTAAGGAGGAGGAATTCATCCCCAAGGCTTGAATTAAAGAGCCAGCAGCACCTTGTTGCAAAGCGTCGCGGTAGAGGGCGTAGCCTAAGCGCACTTCGCGCGAGGCGACATCATCATCCAAGGTGACTTGACGACAGCCGGTGCGGGTAATCCAGTAGGCGCGACTATCTCCGATGTGGTTGATGTAGAGTTCGTGGTGACGGGCCAATGCCATAACCAGAGTAGTGCCCATGCGCTGTCGTCCTTGGCGCTGCTGGCTATCGTTTTGTTCGGAAATTAGGTCGTTGGCGATCGCGCTGGCCCGTTCTAATTCGGCGATCGGGATTTGCGGATCCAGGTCTTCGGGATTTCTTCCCAGGAGATTGACGATGCGCTGTTGTACGGCTTCGATCGCTAGGTTGGATGCCACATTGCCCCCTTCATGTCCGCCAATCCCATCGCAGACGATCGCTAACGCTTCGGCCCCGGGGGTGGCGTTGGTGTGGCTGTCGCTGGGGGGATAGCAGGCGTCTTCGTTGCGGCGACGGGTGGGTCCTTGGTCCGTGCGGGTGGCGATGTGATAGGTGCGTTTGTGCAGTTTCGCGCAGATAACCAGGGCGCGATCGAGTAAGGCAATCAGTTGAGGGGCGGTTTTTACTTCCACGCGCACCAGCATCTGGCAGAGTCGCTCGAGATAAGGTGCGATCGAGCCATTGGCAGTGCTGACCCATCCACTCCACAGTTGCCCTAGTTCGTACAAGGGCGGGTTTGCTGGTGTATTCTCTAACTCTAACAGCCGCAAAATTGACCCTTCCACCCGCAGTAAGGCAGGGTTTAACAAGCTCGCCGCCACCCCCTGTTTGCTCGCCGGTTGCCATAAAGAAGCGATTTGCCACAACCAATTGAGCTGGCGCATGGGGGAAGCACTTTCCCAGCTTTCGGCAAGGGTGGGCATCAGCTTCGGATGGGCAATTTCGGTGGCGCTGTCCCCATTGGGGGCGGGGAGGATGGTCCCTTGGGGATAGATGGGGGCGTCCTCCAACAGCCAAATCTGCTCTTCAGGGCGCGTTGAGGATTGCGGCAACCTGCCGTACACTTGGGGCACCTGTAGCCGATGGGGAATCAATCGCAAATACGGCACAATGGTTTCGGGAATCTCCACCGGCATTTCCGGCAAGACTCCCGGTTTGGTGTCCAGCAGGATCCGGTCTCGCTTGCGGACGTAGCGATCGGCTAAAATGTCCCCCACCCTATAGTTTTCCAGTTCCGCCGCACCGATCGCCCATAAGTACCTTTTGGGCAGGGGCGTGCCGCATTTTTGGCAAAACTTTTGCGTCTCGGGATTGGGGGTTTGACAGGTGTAGTTTGGGCAATATATGGTCGCCGCTGTTTTTTGCATGGAGTTTCCTCGCGCCTGAAAGCTGTTTTGGTGCAGCTAAATTTGGGAACACACTACCCTCACCCAACTTAGCTTATTCTAAAATCGCTTTGTTGGTGTGCCATCTCCCCGATTTTAACCCTTTGTGACTCGCCCGTTAACCCCCACTACTGCGGAGAATCTTCCCCGGGATAGAAATCAACGGGCGGGTTAAAGACGCCACAGCCGTTTTTTCAGGTTGGCTGTGCTCGTTTGCCGTATCTTCTCAGAAAAATCCGCTTTTCCTGGAGCTGAGGCTTGACGCCGCTTTACAATTAAAAACACTATCTTATCGCGAAAGAATCTATTCCATGCTCAAGTCAACAACCCGTCACATTCGGATTTTTACCGCTGAGGTTCAGGATAACGAGTTCGTACCCCGGGATGATTTGCTCACCCTGGATGTGGATCCCGATAACGAGCTAACTTGGAACGAGAATAGCTTGCAAAAGGTTTACCAGAAGTTCGATGAGTTGGTCGAACTGTACGATGGTGAGGAGTTAACCGAGTACAATCTGCGCCGTATCGGTTCGGATCTGGAGCATTTCGTGCGATCGCTCCTCCAACAAGGGGAAGTCAGCTACAACCTCAACAGTCGGGTTCTCAACTACAGTTTGGGTCTGCCCCAGGTGACGCCGGAAGAATAATATCTTCTCCCCTCGATTGGTCTGCAAAAGCCCCACACCTGAAAAGGGTGGGGCTAACTGCCCGCCGACACGGGCTATTTTTTGGCCAATTCTCCACAGCGGATATCACAGGGTCATTCCCTGTGCTAACAATCAGCGCGATTGCTAACCCTAAACCATTAGGATAAACCCCCTCGTCTCCCGATTCACCAGCGCAAGGGACGCAGGGGTTCTCTCCGGGGGCGGAAAAACGGGATGGGCGATCGCAATTGATGACCCATTAGTTAATATAGACTGAAAACACCCGGTTTCTCATCTGTGCTTCACTCCCTCAAACAAAGCGGTGGGTGAATTCATACCTCATGTCGATTCGTCCTTTGCGTAAAACTGCCGGGTCTAACCGTTCTGTGGTATTGCAAGTCATCAAAAATACTAGCTTTTGTTGCGACTGAATCCCATTGTCGTCAATCACGCTCTGATATAAGGTGCCATCGAGCAAGCTGAGAATATGCTCGGTTTTATTGCTCCGTTGCGCGGTTTCGCTGGAACGATTTTGCGCTAAGTTATCGGCTTCGTTGATAATAATGCAAATTCGCTCTAAATAACTCGGCGGCACGAAATTTTCTACCGCATCGTGGTCGAGAATAAAAATAGCATACCCCAGGGGCACTAAAATTTCTTTGGCCACGGCTTGGGTCCAGGCGGTTTTGCCAGTTCCGGGTTCGCCGTGAACTAGAATCGCTAGTTGATTTTGGGTTAAAATCGCCTCTTGTACTTTGTCGCTAAAAACTTGAATGTCGGTGGGAAAGGTGCGGATGGGAAATTCGCTGTGCAGTTGTCCCACTCGACTTTGATAGCCACTGAGCATGATGGCTAAATTATAGGTGGATTTGTTGATTAGCGATCGCAAATCTGGGGCGATTAAACTATAGCGGCGTTGATTTCTCCCGGAATTCTGCACCCGCCCAAGTTGCTCGATTTGCAGCCAGATTTCTTGTTTGCTCCAATAGGCAAATACCATTCCCATTGTTTCGATTCGATCCCAATTCACAAACCGCTCGACCGGATAATAAAAATGCCGGTCTTGATAGGTTTGGGTAATGATATCCGGCGTTTCCAATAAATTGAGGATTTTAAACAGGGTAATTTCCTGCAACCGACGCAATACATAATCAATGGGAATGCTGTCGCGACTGACTAACTGAATCACTGGGGATTCTGCCGTTAGTATGTCGCTGTTTCGATAGTTCGGGCCGGCGGGTTCTGGAGTAATGTAATCCCAAAAATCATCGATGTCCCCGCGCGTGTAATCGGAAAATAAATTGAAAAAATTCGCCCACCAGTCATAGTTTTTTCGCCCTAATGCATCCGCAATATCGCTGGCAACATCTAGGCTTTTATGGGTGAGTTCTAAAGGGTCATTAAAGACGAGATGAAAGAAATAACCCCAGTCAAATTCCCGCGATAAAGGTCGCCAACCAGCCCCGAGCAATCCTCGGTCTTGATTGGCATGGCGATCGCGCTCGTTGTTGGGGTTCCCAATGTTTCCAATTGCCATAATTTGCGTTCTTTCGTGGGGTTGTTCTATTCTACCATTTTTTTAATTTCCTGACATTATCCAAGTCAATTTTATCCCAATTTGCCCGGTTTTCTGTTGCTACTTTTGGCGCAACTGGCGGTGGGTTTTTCCGCCTTCACGGACTCTGTTTTCGGTTAACAAGGAAGGCTAGCGCTGCAGCATGTCGAAGTCGCTGATGTCTTTCTCTAATTTGCAGAAATTACATGACCTCGTAGAATGTTTTGATATTGATATGCTACACGCATACTACAGGGCTGTCAAGGGGGTGGGGAAAAAATTTTTTGCCCTCTACCGGGTAAGGGGCGATCGCCCCCTTGTCGGATCCGCGACCGGGGCGCATTGCAAGTTAACAACTGTGGGCAAGGGGATTTTTTCTGGGAACCGATCCGTTGCGCGATCGCCTCTGTCATTCACCGCCACTGCGCGATCGTGATAGTCTAGCGATCGCGGGGTAAAGATAGTGAATGAATTCCTCAGAGGGCACCAGCCATGCAATTATCTAAACCAGAACTCGACTTATTTTACCGCCTTTACTATTCCTTGTTAGCCTATGTCAATCAAAAATTTGGCCTAATCCCCGGACTTTATACTTCCGACGAGGTGGCCGAACTGACTGTGGCAGAACTGGATACACTCCGGCAAAATTTATATAGATACAACTATCTCTTTGAATTGTTTGCCGAAGAAAATCCCCTCAAACTTTCTGCAGCTCACGCGAACATTGTCGATGGATGGAAGAACTTTATCCGAGGAAAGTTCTATATTTATAGTTACCGCGACCCCTACGCGATTTTTATCGCCGATCGCCCCCCTTATAAAGCCTATGGCGTCTGCGCCTTAGATCGACCCTTTTCCGCTCTGGTGGGCAGTGCCTTACCCGTGATGACGGAAACTGTCTTGTTACCCTTCAACCATAAAATTATCTATGACGGTACCTTGCAGCCCTATCCATTTTACTTTGGGCGCAGCATTCGCGGCAGTCTCAGCGAAACCTATGGCAAAGCTATCGCCCAATTTGGCATTATCGAAGATTTAGAAAGCCAAGATACAAACGCGCCATCCGAACCGGAACCGACACCGGAACCCACAGAAACCGACTCTCTCGCAGACCTGAGCGATACCGAACTGCTGCAATTTTATATCAGCAGCGAGGCACATCGAGAACGATACTGGCAGGAGATTAACGAACTCATCGACCGCGATGCAAAGCTGAAATACCTGTATTTTCAGGAAATGGGCCAGCGATACGCTCAGGAGTATCGCGATCGCTGGCGAGAAATCGGTATGAAAAAAGCCTGGATTGCTCTCTTTGAAGAAATGCCTATTGCTAGCGCTGCTACTAAAGCCGAGTTGGAGGGAATTTTAAAAAAACTCCTCCCCGCCCACCAGCGAAAATTGGTGTACATCTATCGATTGAAGTAGAGCAATATCACATTAACCCATGAAAATTAATGCGGGGGATTGAAATCGCGCCTGGGCCGGCATTAGCGAAGCCATGCCCGCAGCGGGCTATACGCGGACTAAGATATTGCCGGGGCAGGAATTCCCTAAGGCGGAGTTATTGTGAGGCACGCTTGGGGGGTGCGCGGAAGGCTGCTATGGACCGATCGCCTATCCTCAGGGTAAATTAGCCTACACCATCTGCGCCTTCAGTTATCAACTTTGTTGCCTATGATGAAAAGGGCGATCGCGTAACTGAGCGATCGCAAACGTGAAAATTAAGAGGAACAAACCCATGCGATCGAGAAAGCACAAATTGAATAAGCGCAGAGTATCTATTTCTGTACTCTCCCTCTTTTTGGCAATGAATATTATTGCCTGTGGCACACCGTCGAATCCCGAGGCTAACAGCACCTCGAATAACGTATCGGCTAACTCCACCGCCGGGACTGTGGCCCAAATCGACAAGGCAAATTTAGGGCAAGAAATTGTCACCGAACCCCTATCTCCTACCCCGATTCGCATCACCTTAGAGGAGTTGCTCGAATCATTTGCCTCCGATAGCGCCTCCAAACCGCCGCAGGTGGTGGATATTCCAGCAAATCCGGTACTCAACGTGCCGAAAGGCTTCACGGTGAACCTCTATACAGACAACCTCAACAGTTCCCGCTGGTTGCAACTCACCCCTAGGGGGGATGTGCTGGTGACGGAGACGCCAGACAACCGCATTCGCCGGCTGCGCGATAGTGATGGGGATGGGGTTCAGAAGTTCGCAAACCCTTCGCCACCGCTGAAAATGGCTTAAATTTACCCTCTGGGATGGCGTTTGGGGGTACTTTTTTCTGGGGAATACGGCAGAGGTGCGGCCCTATGCTTACCGGGAAGGGCAAGAGCCACTCCAGGGAACTGGGGAAAAATTGCCGATTTGCCCGGGGAAGGGTATCGCCAGCACTGTGAACCCGTAATGTGGTGGTTTCGCCCGATGAGGACAAAATTTACCTGTCTGTAGGGTCAAAATCGAACCTGTCTCGCGAACCTTTACTCCGGGCGTCGGTGCAGGTGATGAATTTGCATGGGTCGAATAGGGATACCTTTGCTTATGGGTTGCTTCGGTCCGGTGGGATTGGATTTTCGTCCGGTGACGGGACAACTTTATGCCACGGTGAACGAACGAGATGGACTGGGGGATAATTTGGTGCCGGATTTTTTGGCTGGTTTGGATAAGGGGGAATTTTTCGGATGGCCTTATGCCTATTTGACTCCGGAATATGTGGATCCGCGTCGGATATAGAACGGAAAAAGCGAACGTCCGGAGTTGGTTAGTCAGAGTCAGACCCCTGCGGTGTTGTTTCAATCCCATTCGGCGGCTCTGGGGTTGCAATTTTACGATCGCAGCTCCTTTCCGGCAAAATATCGCAATGGGGCATTTGTGGCGTTTCGGGGCAGTTGGAATCGCGATCGCGGTATCGGTTATAAAATAGTTTTCGTTCCTTTCGATGACTCGGGAACTCCAGAGGGCTACTATGAGGACTTTCTAACCGGATTTTTGCTCCAACCTGGAGTGCCCACTACCTGGGGCCGTCCTGTGGGAGTGCTGGTAATGCCCGATGGCAGTTTGTTGTTTACTGAGGAAGGGAATAATCGGATTTATAGGGTGCAGTATGGCGGGTAGGGAATTACTTATCGGATGCAGGAGAATTGGGGGGAAATCAACACCCGCCTAGGGTCGCTGGGAGTTAAAATCCTCTGCTGTTGATGGTATTCCACCGGGTGTCCGAGGAATGCAGGTTTACCGAAACATAGAGGAACGCAAATTGGCTAGTCGAACAATTCAACACTTTCGTCGCTGGATCGGATTGGGTATGCTGTTGCTGGGGTTTGCGATCGCCGCGATCGCCTTGCCGGTGCGATCGCAATCTGCCTCTCCCGCAGTTCGCTTGATCCAAACCAACCAATGTCCCGCCTGTGACCTCCAAGGTGCCAATCTCAGCAACGCTAACCTGGTGGGGGCAAACATCAGCAGCTCTAACCTCACCGGGGCAAATCTCCTGGGCGCAGATTTGCGCGGGGCTAACTTCAGCGGTACCAATCTCACCGATGCCCGATTGGTCAATGCTGACCTGCGAGGGGCGAATCTCACGGGAGCAAATCTCAGCCGTGCAAACCTGACCAGCGCCCAACTACAAGGAGCGATTTTATTCTTAATTAACCTCTCTAATGCCGATTTAGATGAAGCCAATCTCAGCGGCACGGATTTATCCCGGATTTATTTAGAACAGGCTAATCTTAATAATAGCAATCTCAGCGGTACTAACCTCACCGGCGCAGAAATGTTTGGCGTTAATTTGAATAATGCCAATCTCAATGGTGCGATTTTGAACGGGGCGAATCTCAGTGGGGCGATGCTGCGAGAATCCGCCCTGCGCGGGGCACAAATGGAAGGGATTAGTCTGCGAAATGCCAACCTGACGAATGCTAATCTGCAAGGCGCTTTTTTACTCGAGGCAGACCTGAATAATGCGGATTTTAGCTTCGCCAATCTCACCGGGGCAATCCTGAATCAAGGGATTCTGATTCAAGCTAATTTAACCGCCGCCGATTTGACCGGCGCTTCTTTAGTCGATGCCGTTCTCACTAATGCCGATTTTACCAATGCCGTTCTCGCCGGGGCGATTATTCAAGGGGTGGAAGTCACCAATACCAATTTTAGCGGCGTGGACTTGACCCAGGTGTATTTGGAAGATGTGGATTTTCGCCAGTCTAATTTGTGTAACGCCCTGTTACCCGATGGGACAAAAGGGCCTTGTCGTCGGGGGCGCGATTAACACTGATGCAGGCAATATAAAACCGAGCCAATCCCACGCCCTCGCCAAAAACCACCCGAAAAAAGCTCAACCCGATACCTCCGCCGAGGGAAAATCACCGGAGAATCCACTATAATGATGGGAAAGGCAGGTTTCAATTCTCCCCCGGACGGGTAGGAAACCCTCATTCCCCCTTGCGCGGGAATGCCGCGTAACGCACCCGACCAGTGGAGTATAGACCCCTGGATTCCCGCTGGTTCGGGAAGGACATGCATGCTGCAACTCTCAATATTAGGAGGAAAAGGATGAAATTTAAAGACTTTATCGAATTTTTCCCTGGAGCTATTGAAGAAAATTATGTAACGCTAACGGAAGAAGAGTTAGAGGAGTTATGCAATTGACTAGAAAACTTAGATGGAAACCGCAAAACAACCCAATAAAATCTCAAACAGTGGGTTAAAAATCATCCCAAAATTAGAGATGCGGTGGTCAACTTTTCTGAATTGCCAGACCGGGAAAATGTAAGTTATCCTCGGCGTCAACCCCGCAGGGAAGCCGAAGTCTTACAAAACCTGTTTGAGCTTCGCCAATTGGAACGAAAGCAAAACGATAAAAAGTCCAAAAATAGCTAACTTTAAAACTTTCTACCCAATGCCTAAACTCAAATGTCTTTTGTACTTTATGCTCCCAACGTCCATCTGTTTGCCTTTCACCGATGGGAAATAGAAGACGCAGAAGTTGACCCGGACTATCGAGCGCATTATTTGCAAGATTGCTGTAAGGAAATTTTTCAAAGGTTTGGTATCCCGCCAGAAGCGTTCAAACTCTGAACGGTTGACTCTAATCGTCCCCTCGATATCCTCCTGGAAAGAACAACTGAGAAGAATATTCTTCTCACTGTAGAAGGTAAACTGGAAGAAAAAAAGATAACTGGCGTCGTCACTTACTTGCAGCTTTATGATAGCTATTGCCTGTATTTAAACCTGGGAATTCCCGAACTAGACGAACATCAAAACCGCACTCAGCCAGTAGATGTTTCGATTATCAATAAAATCAACCAAAATCAGCAGTTTATTTTGGAAAGTTCTATCGGGCAGGTGGTTATTTTAACCGGATGGCTCTCAAAGGAACAACAGCAAAAAACGCCAAAGGATTGGCAAAAACTGGCCGATCGCTGCGTGCAAAGTTTCCTGGAAGAATCAGGCTGCACCTCTCCCCTCTGCTATCAAGCTAACCAACTGTTTGGCAGTCCTGTTTTTGAATATGGCGACCCTCGTTATCCCGATAGATACAATACCATTTGGGTGTGGTTATTTTTCGACGAGTCAAAAGATACGGAAAAACCTTCTGCCCCCGCCGAGTTAAATCTGGTCGTTCTAGATCTAGAGTTCCTGAATTTTTTTATCGCCAAAAAGTTATCAAAAATTTTGAAATGAGTCGGAAAAATTATACAAAAACGAGCCAAAGATATAAAAAAATTAAAACCGAAGTTGAAAACATTAGAGCGCTCATCTCGCAAAGCAACCCTCACCGAAACAGATCGATGGGGACTGAAAGTCCCCGCCTCATAGCTGAAGTCGTCTTTAGACGACTCGATGCGCTAGTTCACGTCTTAGTGTTCTTTAGAGGACTTCAGCTATCAGCCAGGGATTAAAATCCCTAGCGGGTGTCGATCGAGGCGCTAGCTTATATATGAGAAATACGGGGATTAAAATCCCTGGCGGGTGTCGCTATCAATTATCTCATTATTGAGCCAAAATGGTATAACATAAATTCCAGAGGAATCGCAGTCAAAAAAGTCCGCCTACGCGGACTTTACCTATGCCTCGGCGCGATTTCAATTCCCCGCTGTCCATCCCCCGAATCATCATGGTACTCGACCTATTTCTCGACCTAGACTTCTACCGGGTCACCAATCCCGATTTAGCCACCTTAAACAACCCGCAACTGTTAACCCACCTAGAAACCACCGGACTCCAAGAAGGGCGAGAATTTTCTCCCTGGGTAGACCTAGACTTTTATCAACAGATAAATCCGGATCTAGTAACCCTAGACAACGCCCAACTCTTCACCCACCTGCAAGAGTATGGTTTGGCAGAAAACCGTCGCTTTTCCCCAGTAGTCGATTTAGAATTGTACCGCCAGACTCATCCCGATTTAGCAGACTTGGACGCCGACGAATTGTTAGGCCACCTGCAAGGGTATGGATTGGGGGAAGGACGGGTTTTTTCCCCAGTTTTTGACGTAAATTTTTATCGATCGCAATATGGGGACCTGCAAACTGCCGGCATGGACAATCGCGCCTTATATCGGCATTTTCTCCAGTGGGGAATAGCAGAAGGACGCACAGGGTCGGCGGCGTTTGACCTGACGGAGTATTTGAGGGAAAATCCCGAATTAGTCGCCGCCGGATTTGATAATTCCGAAGCGCTAGAACATTTTGCACTGAATCAGGTGATGGGAGAACTGGAGGGGAATCCTCTCGGCCCAGACAGACCGCCGGTGGAACAGGCGATCGCCAATCTCGTGCCCACGGAACCCCTAACGGCGCAACCGATTCGCATTACACCTGCGGCCCTAGCGCCACCCTTTGCCAGTGACAGTGCCTCCAACCCGGCGCAGGTAGTGCCGGTGCCCTCGGAAGCGGCGCTGCAGGTGCCCGAAGGGTTTACGGTGAATGTATTTGCCGAGAATCTCAACCGCCCGCGCTGGTTGGCGGTGACTCCCACCGGGGATCTGTTAGTGACGGAAACCCCAGACAACCAAATTCGGTTGCTGCGCGATACCGATGGAGACGGTGCGGCTGATTATACCACAATATTTGCCGATGCGAGCAACGGATTAAACCTGCCATTTGGAATGGCATTTGCGGACAATACCTTTTTTGTGGGCAATACCGGGGAAGTGTTGCGCTTTGACTACACTCCGGGGGAAGAGCGCTTAAGCGGGAGGGGAGAGGCGATCGCCGATTTGCCCGGAGAAGGATACCGACAGCACTGGACCCGCAATGTGGTGGTCTCCCCCACCGGGGACAAGCTTTATGTATCCGTGGGGTCTGAGTCCAATGTGCAGGAAGAACCATTACCCCGCGCCTCGGTACAGGTGATGAATTTGGACGGGTCGGCGCAAGAAACCTTTGCCTTTGGGTTGCGAAACCCGGTGGGCCTGGATTTTCATCCGCTGACGGGTCAGTTATATACTACAGTCAACGAACGCGATGGACTCGGGGATGATTTGGTGCCCGACTTTTTCACTGGATTGAGTGCCGGTGAGTTTTATGGGTGGCCCTATGCCTATTTCACCCCGGACCGACTGGATCCGAGGCGATCGCTCGACCCCAACAGCGCCGCCGCGCAATGGGTGGCGGGGACTCAAACCCCAGACGTGCTGTTTCAGGCGCATTCGGCGGCCCTGGGCCTCCAGTTTTACGATGGGGACACCTTCCCCCCGGCGTATCGCAATGGGGCGTTTGTCGCCTTTCGGGGGAGTTGGAACCGCAATACCCCCACCGGTTACAAATTGGTGTTCGTGCCCTTTGATGAGGCGGGCAATCCCCAAGGGGAGTATCGGGATTTCTTGACTGGGTTTCTCCTGAGTGAAGACCCGCCCCAGACTTGGGGACGCCCTACTGGGTTGTTGGTTCATCCCGATGGCAGTTTGTTATTTACTGAGGAGGAGAACAATCGGATTTACCGGGTGCAATATACGGGTTGATTGGCGATTGGCGAGTGGCGAGGGAGTTGCGGCCTTAACCGCCACTTGGGTTAAGGTGTGGTTAAAAGGGGTATGATTTTGCTCTCGATGCTGTTAAAATGATTCCCTATGGAGAATTGAGGATTAAGTCAGCACTCCGCTCTAAAGAGACGGGGCTTCTAGCCCCTGACTTTAGGTAGCTGACCAGCCTAAGCCCTACGAGGGCTACGTTCA
>NZ_JAYFEQ010000890.1:0-3621 GCF_055795085.1 Phormidium sp. CCY1219
CCATTTCCCCTGGCTCTCATCCCGACGCTCACCAAGCACGGGTAGAGCGCGGGGCTTCCCGCCGAGAAGCTAAACTAACCCGCTTGAGATTGCTTTGCGCCGCTGCTTCCATCACCAGGTGACCCACCTCAGTCGAACCGGTAAAAGCCACTTTATTAATATCCGGGTGACGCGCGATCGCCGCCCCAGCAGTCGGTCCGTAACCCAGTAAAATATTGACCACTCCTGACGGGAAACCGGCTTCTACAATTAACTCGCCCACTCCCAGAGCCGAGAGAGGTGTTTGTTCTGCAGTGTTCAGCTCAAGAGTATTGCCCGTTGCTAAAGCCGATGCTAGCTTCCACGCTTGCATTAACAAGGGGAAATTCCACGGAATAATTTGCCCGACCACGCCTACTGGTTCCTGTCGCGTATAGCAGAAATAAGGTTCGTTGATGGGAATGGTTTTACCATGTACTTTATCCGCCCAACCTGCATAATAACGATAGCAGGCGATCGCTAAAGTCAAATCCTTGTTTAAAAAATCGCTTAATGGCTTACCATTATCAAGAGTTTCCAATCGCGCCAGTTCTTCTTTATGCTCTTCCATCAAGTCTGCTAACTTGTAGAGCAATTCGCCGCGTTTGGTGGCTGACATTTTCGGCCAATCTCTGCTGGTAAACGCTCGGCGCGCTGCTTCCACTGCGCGATCGACATCAGCACTATCTGCTTTGGCTACATCGCAGATGACTTCCCCATTCGTAGGGTCGATGGTTTCAAATCTTTTGCCAGAAACGCTTTCTATCCACTCATTATTAATAAGCAGTTTGGTTGAACCAATATTTACAGCTTTTTCTGGTGTGGTAGCCACTACCATAGCTTTCCCCCCTATTTGTCTCTTCGGTTACTATTTTGTATTTAAAATATAGTGTTTTCAAGCCAAAATTGCCATTTTGAGCGAGTTTTAAAATATCTCTAACTAACTGTAGAGAATGTTCGCTCGATATTGTGAATTTTTGCCTATTTTTTTTATAAAAAATATCTTACCTTTGGAAGATTGACCCAAATTACCTTCGATGTTAAGCGAGCTTCTCAATCGCAACAGTCGTCCGTCGCGGGTTGAGACGAGCTATGGCTGGGGAAGATTTACACCATCCCCAAGTACCACCCGAGGGCACTGGGCAATAATTTCCCCCCGAGGAGGTCTCCAGTAGGAGACCAGGGGGAGTTTCTGGAAGGGGGTATTGCGGCGATCGCGCCTTTGGGGCTAAACTATTCCGATAGTCGGAATAGTTTTTTCTATGTTTGTTGGAACTACTGAAGCGGCGACTCTTTTGCAGGTTTGCGCTCGAAGAGTCCGAAGATGGTTAGAAGAAGGAAGGATCCAAGGAGCGCGGAAAATCGCCCGCGCTTGGGTCATTCCTCTCTATAAAGGACAACCCCGTGTAAAAAAGGGAACGCGCGGTCCAAAACCCCGCTGGGCAACCCAGCCGCACTGCGCGAATTACAACATTCACATCAATCGCCACAATATCGCGTACAACAAAAAGCACCAAACCACTGAAAAACCTGTGGTTTCGGTGAAACGCGGCTCTCGCAATTTGGCCAAGGGTTCCGAGGTGGAAATTCACGGCCCAAGTCGATTGGTTTATCAACCGAATAAGCCTCTCGATTGCGGGGCAACCGTTTGGATCGAAACTTTTGCAGAGCTAACGGTCTATGATGTGGAAGGAATGCCCATCGCCCTCGACCCTCGCTGGGTATTAGAGCCTGGATGAGCGAATTGAGCATGGAAAATTAGGCAATTGGCATTAGCCTAAAAGGGCTTTGGTCCCAATTTTTGGCCTCACCATCCACTGGTGTGCCTATATGACTCGTCTCAATCATTCTTGGAATGGAGGCGGGAAATTTCTGCTGCGCTTTCACCGAATTTTCCCCATCATCGAACACCGCAATATCGATTGCTTTATCGGTGCATAAAAATTTTGTCCCCAAGCCCAATCGAGAAAAATCAATTGCCCGCCACAGCATCCAGACATAATTTCACTCACATTAATTAACGGGAATTCAATTTTTATGGAAAATACTCACAGGAGTATTCCCTATCTTCGCTTGCCAAAAATACCCGTAAAACTAATGAATAAAATATTTTATCCCATTTTTCAAAAATTAATCCAATTTCCCGCAGGTACCTGTATCGCCGTGAGATTGCAAAGGGTGAACCTCCCTTTAATTAGGGAACTGTAGGGAACGAGAGGTATCGCCACCGAAAATCTTTACCATATTTCTGCCCATTTGTCAATAGCTACTCGAGCCACTTCTCCCGTTTGCTACTGCGATCGCCCCCACAACTGGCGCGACAATTTAGTTCGTTCAGAAAATACTGAACGTTTAAAACAATGCTAGAATTGAGAAAAGAGATAAAAAGACAATTCCCAGGATGTCTACCTTGAATAACGAACAGCGACAGTTTGAACTCAAACGTTTTGTGGAAGAAGTCGGGCTGTTATTCGAGTTGATGGGTTTACCGAGAATGGCAGGGCGGATATTGGGCTGGTTATTAATCGCCGATCCGCCACATCAGTCGCTTACCGAACTTGCCGAAGGGTTGCAAGCCAGCAAAGGGTCGATCAGCACCATGACTCGCTTGTTAATCCAAACAGGTATTGTCGAGCGACTCAGCTTGCCGGGAGAGCGTCGAGACTATTACTGCATCAAACTGGGTGCGTGGTCCGAACTAATCGAGCAACGAATCGCCCAGATTAAAGCCCTGCGGGAACTTGCCGAAAAAGGACTAGAACTACTGGAGGACAAAAAACCGGAGCATCGGCTCAGACTAGAAGAACTGCGGGATTTTCATGCGTTTTTCGAGCGAGAATTGCCGAGGTTGAGCGATCGCTGGGAAAAAGAACACCATAACCCCTAAACCCGGTTTTGAGCGCCACTTTAACAAACCCTTCCACAATCCTCCCGGCAAAAAACTGGCATGTCCCTAAATCTACCCATAACATAGCTTATCCCAAAACCGACCCCCTTTTTGAACTGTCGTTTGGGTGAAAACAGCGCAAAACATATTGGCTCATCTCCCACCACTTATCAGGAGGACGCCCATGCAACGGCAAACCACCGTAGAACAAGAAAAAGAACTACAAAAAAATAACAAACGACCCCCCCAGCCCGGGAAACCGCCCGAAAAAAAATCTAAATCCAAGCGGCGCAGGAAATCCATTGCGATCGCCTTCCTTGCGGTTGCATTATTAGGCATCGGCACCACCAGTTACTTTGCCCTGCAAAACGCCCAACCGAAAACCGACGAACTCGCCACCCTAACCGTCCCCGCAGACAACCAAAACCTCACCGTGCGGATTCAAGCCAGCGGTACCGTGCGCCCGATACAAAGCGTCAACCTTTCCCCGAAAACCGCAGGACGAATCGCCCAACTCTACGTCGAACAAGGCGATCGCGTAGAAGACGGACAAATCATCGCCAGCATGGAAAGCGACGATCTCAAAGCCCAAGTCATGCAAGCCAGAGCCAGAGTCGAGCGCGCCAGCGCCCAACTCGCCCAACTGCGCGCCGGTAATCGTCCGCAAGAAATTGCCCAAGCCCGCGCCCGCCTCGAACAAGCCCGCGCGCGAGTGA
>NZ_JAYFEQ010000891.1:0-4208 GCF_055795085.1 Phormidium sp. CCY1219
TCCCCGTAGGGTGTGTGACGCCCGTCATCCATCATCGGGAACATCACCCAACCCGGTGCGGGCGTCACGCACCGTTCCCGTGAGGAGGCGGGGGATTGACCACTGACCACTGACCACTGACCACTGACCACTGACCACTGACCACTGACCCAACCATTTGTCAATCCCTTGCCTTTGGCTCGATCGCCTGGGAGGTTAACATTAACCGCAATTTGGCATGGATTAAATTTAAGTGAGCTAAGCCCAAATCTACACTTCCTTCCACCACCACGCCGGTATGCAAGAGGCGATCGAGGAGTTCGAGAATCGAGGGATTGTCCGAGTGTTCTCCGGGATAGTATTCTCCCTCTTTGGGTAACAAGGTACCGATATCGCCTAAATCGATATTCAAATCAGCCGGATCGATATCGAAAATTTCGCAGAGGTTGACGATTTGTTCTTCTAGTTGGCGCAAGCTTTCGGCGGCGCGATCGAGTTCTTCGTCGGTGAGCAAATTTTCGTCCATGCGCCGGATGACTTGCGCTTCCATCAGTTGGCGGATGAGTTCTACTACGGTGAGCAATAAAGGAGCTAACCCAGCTTCTTTGTTGTTGGGTTTGGGGGCTAAAATACTGTCGGGAGATGAGGTCATAAAGCGGGAGAGTGTAGAAGGTCAAACGTCCCGTACCCTAGAAGGGATGGGGTTACGCGGGTCTAGCCCGCCGACGCAGGCTAGGGTAGATTGGCGAGTTGCAGGTGAGCGTTATGGGGTGGGCGGTTGGATTTTAAGGATAAGATAATTTCCGTCCGGACCCGTGACAGGGATGACAGTAGAAGTGACCCGATCGCGATCGCCCGGTTCCGCCACAGTTCTCGCACAGGGGTGCATCGGGCGATCGCTGGTGAACGCCTTTCCCGCCGCAAGCGAGGCACGGATTGCGGGTACCCGTGGGGGAGACGCCGGTATGAGCGCAGTACGCACAAGCAACCACTGGCGGGGTCATCCAGTGATATCCCCGGCCCTGACAAGCGGGACAACTGGACAGGGCGGACATGACGCCAAATCTATCTTTTCCGGTGCCTTGACAGTAGGCGCACTGGAGTTTAGAATCAGACTGGAGCAATTTAGATTGAAGTTTCATCGCAGGTTTATCCAAGGTGACGACAGGTTAGGGCGAGATTGGGGTTTGGGTAACAGGCGATCGCCAATTGCACTGCAGAGTGATTCCCGCCTCCCCTCTACAGGCTACACCGATTCTATCTTAAATCGGGCAGCCGTCGCTCCCTCCCAGGGAAAAAACGGTGGTCAGCTTCTCGGGAGACAGTGGCACTCCATCTCGCACTCGCTTACCCACCGGGGCGGCGGCGCGAAGTCAATCCTCCGAATTGAGCTGTTCGCACAAGGTTTGATAGGCGAAGTCGAAATCGTCCGAGGTGATAAAAATCTGCTTCGGGTCGCTGATTCCCCCTTGGCGGGCGCGGCGAATGGCGGCTAATGCAGCCCGATCGCACAATAAAGCCAAGTCCGCACCATTCCAGTTTTCCGTGCGCGTCGCCCAGGGGTCTAAATCCACATCCACTACCGGGCGATCGCGGTTGTGGACTTGCAGAATCGCCAAGCGGGTGGGGCGATCGGGCAAATCCACGGTTAATTGCAAATCCAGACGACCCGATCGCAGTAACGCCGGGTCCAGGGCCGTGGGTCGATTAGTTGCGCCAATTAAGATAAGATTAGCAGAAGAGTGCAATCCGTCCAATTCGCTCAGCAGTTGTCCTACCACCCGATCGCTGACCCCGGAATCCCCGGTATTTTGTCCCCGGGCCGGGGCTACGGTATCGATTTCGTCGATAAATATTACGCAAGGTGCGGCTTGTCGGGCTTTAGCGAAGAGGTCGCGGACCGCTTGTTCCGATGCGCCTACCCAGCGACTGAGCAATTCCGCGCCGCTGACGCCGATAAAGTTGGCTTTGGCGCGGGCGGCGACAGCTTTGGCTAAGAGGGTTTTGCCGGTTCCGGGAGGGCCGGCGAGGAGAATTCCTCTCGGGGCTTTTGCGCCGGTGCGCTGGTAGAATTCTGGGTAGAGCAGTTGTCCTTCTACGGATTCTTGTAGGGTTTGTTTCACCGATTCGAGTCCGCCAATGTCCGACCAAGATACCGAGGGGGTTTCGATTTCTAGCGATCGCAGGACCGAGGGATTGATGGTTTTGAGGGCTTGTTGGACGTCCTCGGCGGTAATCGTGAGGTGGTCGGGAAGGGGGGCGGTGAGGTCCGGAACCTGGCGGCGCAAAGCGAGATAAGCCGCTTGTTGGGAGAGGGCTTTCAAGTCTGCGCCCACAAATCCGACGCAATCAGCAGCGATCGCGGTTAAATCCACTGAGGGTTCTAAGGGCATATCTCGGGTGAGAATCTGCAAAATCTCCAGCCGTTCCCCCTGGTTGGGGACGGGGAAGTGAATTTCGCGATCGAAACGTCCCGGGCGGCGCAGGGCGGGGTCGAGATGGTTCGGGCGATTGGTGGCGGCGAGAAGGAGGATACCCCGGGTGGGGGAGAAGCCATCCATTAAGCCGAGGAGTTGTCCCACCACTCGTTTTTCCACTTCTCCTTCCACTTTAGCGCGATCGGGGGCGAGGCTATCGAGTTCGTCGATGAAGATTAAGCAAGGGGCCGAGGCGGTGGCGTCTTGGAAAATTTGCCGCAATCGCGCTTCCGCTTCGCCGTAGAATTTGCCCATGATTTCTGGGCCGTCGATGGCGATGTAGTGGAGTCCCAGGTCGTGGGCTAGGGATCGGGCGGTGAGGGTTTTTCCGGTTCCCGGCGGTCCGACTAGCAAGACCCCGCGCGGCGGTTCTAAGCCGAGTTTGGCCAGCAAGTCCGGTCGCTTCAGGGGCAATTCTACCACCTCCCGCAATTCCCGGATGACCTCTTTTAAGCCCCCGACTTGAGTGAGGTCGCTTGGGTGAGGTGACGTTTCCCCAGACCCTTGGCGGTCCTCCTTGCCCCCAGGAGGTGGGGTGACAATCGGACGGGATGCGCTTCGCGGACGACGGGGAATGTTTCCTTGGGGGGGTATGTTGCTCGCGGTGCGGATTTGCACGTCGCTGCGAATCTCCCCGCTTTCGATTTTGTCTTCTAGGGTTTTGGCTAGTTCTAGCAGTTGTTCGAAGCCTTTGAATAGTTCGCTCATGGATTTACAGGTTGCTTGCGATCGCTACTTTGAGTATAGCAGTTGACCTCCAGAATCTCGGAGTCCTTCACTTAAGTAATCCACCCCGGGGCGCGACTTCCCGTTAAGTGAACCATCCCTCCTCCTCCCAGAACAAACCTTTTCCCCCTCCCCCTACACCTTCACCGCCAGATTTTCTTCCCAGGGACGCGGCCCAGGTCGCTTCCCTTCGGGGAAGTGGAATTAATGGAAACGTTCTACCTTATCTGGAAATCTGATAAGAAATCCTGTCGCTTCCCTTCGGGGAAGTGGAATTAATGGAAACAATCATCGAAATCATCACAGTTTCCTTTAACTCTATACTTGTCGCTTCCCTTCGGGTAAGTGGAATTAATGGAAACTTATGTGCGATTCGTTCGCTGGCTAATCCATAACCAGCGGGGAGAAACTAACCGAAATTATAAGAACATGTTAACTCCTAACTGACTCTTTGATACAAGTGAAAATCTTGTCCGGTAGGAGACACGGTGACTCCCAGCCTGACCACACCGAATGAACTCGGAATTTCATTTCAGTGAGCTGGTAACAGGCCGCAATTAGAGCTAAAACAGATAGGCACACTGGCGGTAAAGGGGAGACAGTACGGGTAAACTGGTTCTAAGCAAGGGGGCAAATTATTTTGGGTCTACCGAACTTGTTATGTAAAAATGATAATTGGGTCTTGAGGGAACGGGGAACAGGGAACAGGGAACGGGGAACAGGGAACGGGGAACAGATGTCATTTTTCTAATTGCTTTTTAATAAGACTAATAATCATTCTACTTTCTTCCGGCAATAGATGTATAATCTTTTCTAAAACAAGGGAACGGGGAACGGGGAACGGGGTCAGTATCATTGTAAACTGTTCCCTGTTCCCTATTCCCTATTCCCTCTATTTGAGATAGAAACGGAACATCTCGTCATTTGTGAGACCCTACCATAGAGTTCGTGTTTAGGGAAAAGATTAGTCAGAAAATAGCATTTTTCTGCAATTTCCATACCTTTTTGCCAAATTCTCAAGTCTTT
>NZ_JAYFEQ010000892.1:0-822 GCF_055795085.1 Phormidium sp. CCY1219
TCGATGCGATCGCCCTCCTGGAAAAACCCCAAATCGATTAAGCGATGATACTCATCAATCGTAAAGCGTTTGGCAGCTATTAAACTCATTGACCTGCAAGAAAGTTGACCACAGTTTTAATTGTAACAAAATTTTACCCCGACGAAAACCCAAAATTTCTGCGCCGATCGCAGCAGCAAGCTAGCAAACAAGTGGGGAATATGAAACGCATCGTTCTCATTGCTAGATTTTAATTTGGTCTGGGCGGAAATGACCAATTTTTGCTGCCTACCTCTTGGGTTGTGGTAGTTAAGCGATCGCCCCCGGAAAAACCCGTCCTAGTTCCAGAATCGCATCGGGAAACTCGGGTAAAGCAACGGTTTCATCCGGAAGCAACACCTGCTTTTGGCGGTAGTCAAAAACCGCATTAGATTTTTGATAGGGAACCTTGTAAACTTCCAATTGATTTTCCAACAAATTGACGAGCCAATATTCGGCAATATTCGCTTCCGCATAAAGGGGAAGTTTCACCTCGCGATCGTACTGCAAAGAAGAATCGGCAATTTCGATAACTCCGATAATATCTTCCGGCATCGGATGATGAGATAAATAGTTATCTGGCCGATTTCTCACCATAACAAAATCCGGTTCCGGTTCGCTGTTATTGGGCAGTAAGATAGGGTCTTGGCATTGGAGAGTGGCGCGTTCGCGGAGTAATTTGGGCAGTTCCCGAATTAAATTTCGACAACAGGTTGTATGCGCTTTGCCTTTAGAAACCATTGGCACCAGTTCTCCCCGAATCAATTCGATGCGATCGCCCTCCTGGAAAAACCCCAAATCGAT
>NZ_JAYFEQ010000893.1:0-5688 GCF_055795085.1 Phormidium sp. CCY1219
GTTGCAGTTACCAACCCAGGAGTTAACCCGTCTGTTGCTGACCCTTTCTCGCGAAGAGTTGTTGCAACGATTCGGAAACGAAGGTTAAGTATTATCTGGGGAAAGTGGATTTGGTAAAACTAGGGCGATCGCTCCCTACTTATTAGAAGCGATCGCCATTTTTCGGCTTATCCCTATTGACTCAAGGCAATATTTCGGTTCGCCAGCGTCAGGACAATCCGCAGCAGTGGGCGAACGTGCCACAAAATTTAGGCAGTGCTTATTTGACCCGGATTGCGGGCGATCGCCCCATAAATTTAGAGAGATCGCTTCATTAGGAGGAATCTGTCTTACAGGGGTTGAGCCATGACTTTTTCCCCGACAATGGGCACAAATTGTTAGCAATTTGGGAAAATTATATGACGCTCCCAGATATGGCGCTCGGACGGACAACTTAAGATTTATAGAAGTTGGGGTGAGGGCACGGCAGTGCCGTGGCCCTACGGGTAGCGATCCGTTGATTTTCGCCTTGATGTTTACTGCACTTCTACTTCGCGCTCGAACTCTACCACAACTTTATTATTGCGGAGCAGACGATATTCGCCGCGCCAAACGCCGGGGATAATCGGTCTTTGGGGGGTATTACGCTTGCCCACATATCCCATCCAGGTTTTACTGGGAGAATCGATAGTGCGTTTATCTTGTGCGACAATTTCGCCATTAGGTGCGGTGAGTTTAAACGCGAATTCGTCTCCTTGCAAGACACCATAGGTGTGAACCCAGAACAAAATGGCGGGGATATCTCGCGAGAGGAGAGAATCGCGGAAGCGTCCTTCCCAGAGGTCGTCCATCGTGGGGGCTTCGGCAGCAAAACCGGCATCAATGGGGCCGGTGGGCTGATACCCCAGGGAGTCTGCCCACAGGGAATTGCGCTGCACATTACATCCCGGTGCGGCGTTAGCACCCACAAAGGGGTCTACAACTTCTCCTTGGTAGCGGACGCTCAAATGCACGTGAGGGAACGATGCCGCACCGGATGCGCCCACCATGCCCAGGGGAGTGCCGGCTTCCACTTCCATCCCCGGACGCACCGAAATACTCCCATTGCGGAGGTGACAGTATTGGGTCTGCCACTGGTTGCCGTGGTCGATGACGATTCCGTTCCCACATTCTACCCCGGCGACTTCTTCTTTCTCACTTAAACTTCTGAGGCGGCGATCGGGCATCCCGTCGCGCACCCGCAGCACGGTACCGGGAGCGGCAGCCAGAACCGGGACACCTTGTGCCATTGTCGCTTCGTCGGAAATGGCAAAGTCGGTGCCTTTATGACCGTCGTAGGTTTGCCGCCCGCAGCCAAAATCCACCGCTTCTTCTGGGGTGGGGTCGAGATCGGGATAAAGCAAGATAAAGCAATCTTCGCCCAGGGTGCAGTCGATGGGTTGGGCGAAACGCGGTGCGTTCTCTGTGCGAGCGGAGATCGTCCTGTGTGGGCGAGCGATGCCGGGAACCTGGAAACCCAGCCAAGTGGCGCAGCTTGCCGCTCCTAGGGTGAGTAAAATTGTCGCAATCTGTTTCGGCTTGAGTGATATCATAAATAGGATTTCGGTTCGGGTCGGTCAGTAAAGACGTGGCCAGCGCGATCGCGGTTTCCGCAAGGCCGGCAAAAGTCTTCCTCCTTTTTTATTGTAGAGTCTAGAATAGAAAACCGGGGGTTCCCTGGCCAATACTGTGCGATCGCGGTGGGCTTCTTCCCTGGGAGCGACCGGTGCGATCGCCCTTGTTAAACTCCAGGCGGGAACTGCCAAACCTCTAAACTGTAAACCCTCGTTTCTGCTTCGTAAAAACTCAGACTGAATTGAACGATTGACATGAAATCTAAACTCATCTCATTAATATCAGTAATTCCCCTAGGCGGACTGCTCGGGAGTATTTTGTGCATTTGGGGATTTTTTGAAATTGCAGAGGAAGTGCTAGAACAAGAAACCACGGCAATGGATACGGAAGTTTTATTAATGTTCAAGGATTTGCATACGCCACTGCTCGATCGCCTGGTGACGGCAATTACCTTTCTCGGAGACCCGAGGCTATTGAGCGTGGTTTGTTTTCTCCTGGGCATCGCATTGGTGAGGCGCGGCATGAAAGCGGAAGCCACAACAATTGCGATCGCGGCTATCGGTTCGGTTCTGCTCAATACCGTTTTGAAAAAGGTTTTTTCCCGAGCCAGACCGGAACTTTGGGAGCGCATTCTCGATGTCAGTTCCTACAGTTTTCCCAGCGGTCATGCCTTGGTTTCATTGGTGATTTACGGCATTTTCGGCTACTTGCTTTCCACTCAATTTCCCCGCTGGCGCGTATGGGTAGCTATTGGTACCCTGGGCTTAATTATCCCGATCGGGTTAAGTCGGCTTTATCTCGGCGTTCATTGGCCCACGGATATTGTGGCTGGATATACGGCGGGAATGGTCTGGCTAATGGCCTGCATTATTAGTTTGGAAATTTGGCGACAATCTCGCGGCTTTTTCCAGGGGTATCAGGAATAATTTTATCAAGGTTTGGTCTGGAAATCCCCGCGCCCTAGAAGGGTAGGGCGTTGGTTCCAACTTTCGCCCGCATGACCAGGTCTAATTTAACACAGATTTTGAGTTTTTTGATTTGTTTCCCCCAGGGGGGGAGCGCTCTATCCGATCGACGGTTCCCCCCCTTGAAAGCTGCAAAATCATGTTATTTTTTCTGAAATTACCCCGATAGCAATAAAGAATTATTTCTGTTTTTCCTTCCCCGTTTCCGGTTTTTTATTCTTCTGGTTTGAATCAATTGCATTACTTTGTTTATCGGGAGTGGTGAGGGTTTGGAAGCGGCGATCGCCTTGTTTGATGGCATAGGCGAGCTTTTTCTGGTAAGCGGCAATTTTTTGGGATGCAATGGCTTGTTTGGCGTGATTTTTGGGCAGACTTTCTAACAAGAGAATGGCGGATTGCCATTCTCTTGCCACCACATTCCAGTCATAATGAGAAAATGCCGATTGAGCTTTGTTTGCGGCATCCCGAGCTGTTTTCATGGCTTGATTGAACGGATCGGTGTGCCTCACCTGCTGTCGCGCGAAGGCGAGATTTTCTCGCGCGTCCCGGATGTGCTGTTCGGCTAAGGCGCGTTTTAGGTGAGTTTTTGGCACGCGCTCCAGGCGCGCGATCGCCTCTTCCCAGTGTTTAGCCGCTGCCTCCCACTCCCCCATCGCCGTAGCACTTTGTGCGTCAAAAGTGGCGCGTTCCACGGTGGCGATCGCTTGATTGTAGGGATCTAAGCGACTTAATTGCTGTCGCACGTAGCGTAAGTTGTAGTTATACTCGCGGATTTTGGCCTCGGCAAAGGTGCGCTTGGCGTGGTTTGGGGGAACGGTTTGCAGTTTGGCGATCGCTTCTTTCCAGAGAATTGCCACTCGTTGCCACTCGGCGATCGAAGCGGCGCTCTGGGTTAAATTGGCAGCGAGTTTGCCTTTGGCAAGGGCTTGATGGATCGCACCGAATTCGGCTAATCGCGCTTTCACTTCCGCTAACTTTTGACCGTATTCAGCCAGCTTTGCCGTTGCCAAAGCGCGGTTGGGGTGAGAGGCGGGCAATTGCGTTAAATTCGCGATCGCTATCTCCCAATGTAACTCGACTTGTTCCCACTCCGCTTTCGATGACGCGGTTTGCGCCAGACTGGTGGCAGTTTGCGCTTTGGCGATCGCGCGCTCGAATCGATCCAACCGCGCCACCTGTTGGGAGGCATAGGTCAGATTGTGCTGATATTCCCCTATCTTTTCTCGTGCCAAAGCGCTTCTCGGGTGGGTTTCGGGTACCATTTTCAACTCGGCGATCGCCGATCGCCACAGACTCGCCACTTGGTGCCACTCTTCCAGGGAGATCGCGCGTTGGGTGAGATCCGCAGCTTGTTGCGCGTGGTTTATCGCGGCGCGGAATGGATCCACCTCTGGCTGCACGGTGGCGGTGGTGGCGGAAACGGGTAGAAACCCAGCTTGAAACTCCTTTGCAGGATCGCACCCTGCGGTTAATCCGATCGCGGCGATCGCGATCGCTTTGAGCAATTTGTGCCACCATGACAGTGGCAAGCACAGACCGAGAGAGAATTGATTGAGTGGCATAGCCCTGATGAAAATCCAGAGGTGGGAATCGGGTTTAACTTTCCGCCCTGCGAGCGCTTCTCTATTTGTTTTAGCGTGCGAATCCCTCAATCGGCAAATTTGGCTCGAATTTTCTATTGTTGGGTATAATTACTGTCATTTTTCCCAAGCCACCCAGAGCGGGTTTTCCCACCGACCAATCCTACGATTACCAATTCTTTCCGATTGCCATCTATCTAAAGGAATAAATTCCGCTGCGATCGCTGAAAATCCGACCCTGCATTTACCCTCGCCCGGCCCCGAAAAACAGCGATCGCCCCAGTTAGCTTTTCATTGGCGGAAACACCTTTGTCAATTCCAGGGTTAAACCGGGAAATCCCGGCAACCCAATCGTTTCATTCCACAGTTTAACCTGTTTTTGCTTATAGTTAAAGGTTCCGTTAGAATTTTGATAGGGACTCGTGTAGATTTCTAGTTGATTTTCCAGGACATTAAAAAGCCACACTTTGGAAATTCCAGCTTCGGCATAAAGGGGTAATTTGATTTCGCAATCGTACTGTAGTGAAACATCCGCAATTTCGATAATCAGCAAAATCTCATCCGGGGTGGGATGATGGGATAAATAGTTTTCTTTGCGATTTCGCACGATCGCAAAATCCGGTTCCGGTTCGCTATCTTGGGGTAACGCGACTGGATCGGCGCATCGTAAAGTCGCGCGATCGCCGAGTAAATGACACAGCTCTCGCAATAACTGCGTGCGACAGAATACATGTGGTTTTCCTTTCGATGCCATGTTCGCAATTTCTCCCCGAATCAGTTCTACGCGATCGTCCCCCTGGAAAAATCCCGCTTCAATTAAGCGGTGATACTCTTCAATCGTAAAGCGTTTGGTTTTCGGTAAGCTCATCAGAGTTCAATCAGGTTGACCACTGGCTTTATTTTACCAGATTTTCCCCAAATATTCCGGATTTTCAGAATTTATAAAAAGTTATTTGAAAATTAACTATAGTTTTTATAACTTATCGATACAACCGCTGATTTTATTTAGGTAGTGTTTACGCGATCGCCCCCGGGAAAACCCGTGCTAGTTCCAGAATCGCATCGGAAAACTCGGGCAAAGCAACGGTTTCATCGGGAAGCAACACCTGCTTTTGGCGGTAGTCAAAAACTGCATTAGATTTTTGATAAGAAGCCTTGTAAATTTCCAATTGATTTTCCAACAAATTGACGAGCCAATATTCGGCAATATTCGCTTCGGCATAAAGGGGAAGTTTCACCTCGCGATCGTATTGCAAAGAAGAATCGGCAATTTCGATAACTCCGATAATATCTTCCGGCATCGGATGACGAGATAAATAGTTATCTGCCCGATTTCTCACAATAACAAAATCCGGTTCTGGTTCGCTGTTATTGGGCAGTAAGATAGGGTCTTGGCATCGAACTTTGGCCTTACCAGATAGGAGAATGACCAATTGCTCGTTTAAATTCATACAACAGACTGTATGAGCTTTTCCTTTAGAAACCATTGGCACCAGTTCTCCCCGAATCAATTCGATGCGATCGCCCTCCTGGAAAAACCCCAAATCGAT
>NZ_JAYFEQ010000894.1:0-50514 GCF_055795085.1 Phormidium sp. CCY1219
AAGGTAACGGAAATTCGATGGGGCAGGCAGCGCTTTTAAGCAATTTAAGCATTGCTTTTGCGCCCTGCCTGCCCCCTAGGGTTCATTATACCCAATCCCCATCCGCCTGTCAACCCTAGCCATCATTTTCCGAGCCGCTTTAACCTGATTGTCAATCTGCAACTCTCTCTACCAAAATTAATTCATAAATTCTATAGCCATACAGTGATAAAAAGTGGCAATTATTTGGTAGAGTAAAAGTAGGTAAAAACGCAGTAAGGTTTAATAACATGCCCTATACGGAAGATGGTGGATTGCTGAATAATTTTGCGAAAGAGCCGAAGATGTACACTGCCAAGCCTCCCAACAAGAAGCAACAACGGAACTATCTCGTGCAGGCGGTGTTTGCCCTGCTGTTGGTGAGCGGCTTAATTGTGTTGGCGGTGTCGGTGTCTGGTGGGATGAGCTAGAGCCAGCAAAAAGGGTAATTTTGCCCAAATTCTGACAGTGATAAGTCAGTAACCAGGTGCTTTAAGTAGAGGGGCACCTGGTTTTTTGGGGTCATGGAGCGATCGCGAAACCACAGAAAGGCACTGGCGGGAGAAAAAAGAGGCGGAAACCCCCACAGAGGAGAACTCCTGAAGCTGCTATCCCAAACAAGAAAAAGGAGTTGTGCATCATATTGTCCAAGGATCGTCGCATCGCCCTCGTTTTTTGTAGGTAGCCTCGGCTTGCAATGCTGGTAGCATGTTGGTAACGGATATTTTTCCCGAAAAAGGATTGGGTTTAAATCGGCAAAACTACAAGCAGCTCAAACTGGCGCTGAGTCTGGGTTTGCGCCGTCAAATTTTTTTGGCGGTTTGCGATGACATGCGCTTGCGGAACCAACTGGCGAGGCGGTTAGAAACCGAGGTGGGCGATCGCGGTGGATCGTCTCCGGAGGGAGAGTTTGTGGTGACGCCGTTGCGATCGCGCAGGTATCCGGGAGTGGTGAGCATCCAGTTAGACCTCGCGGATCCCAATCCGTACGCGGCGATCGCGGAATGGTTAGAGCGCAATCCGCCGCCCACCGAGCGATCGCCCATGCCGGTGTTTCAGATTCTCGGTATCGAACACTTAACCCGCCATTCAACGAGCGTGCAATGGTTTTTTCTGAATCAGTTGCGCGAAATCGAGCTGCGGTTAGTGGAAACTTCGGTACCTCGGATTGGCGAATGCAGTTTGCTGCTGTGGGTACCGCGTCCCTGGTGCCATACGATCCAACAATCCGCCCCGGAGTTTTGGCGCTGTCGGACCGGGGTATTTGAATTTGAGGGAGACCCCACGCCGATTGACGAGAGACGAGAAAGCGATCGCGCGCCGAGGCGGGTGATTCCGATGCCGCAACGGGTGGAGGCACCGAAAACAGCAAAAGAGAAAGAAGACGGGGAAACGGCGATCGCTCATTCCGGCCCGGAAGCGGGATCCGAAAATCGGGAGGTTGCCGAGTTAGAAGCATCGCCGGGATCTGCGCCATCCCCCGCCGAGAAACCCGCGATCGCCTCGTTACTGCTTCCCATAGGGCAACCTGCGTCTCCTGGCGAGTCCGAGGAGGCTCCACCTGAGATTCCGACTCCGAGTGTGGCATCAGCTCCCCCAGCAAAATTAATCCAGTGGGTGCGAGAGACTTGTTTATCACAAACGAGTGAAAATGTCAATGATATTTCTAAAAAATCCGAGACCTTCTCGGTGCCCTTGCAACTGCTCGATCGCTTAAAGCAATTGCACGCACAATCCGCATCGGCAGTAGAACTGGCGGATACTTATTTTAAGTTAGGCAATTTTTATCGCGAGTTACTCACCCCGAGTGGGGAAGGCAAGGGCAAAAGTGAGGTGAGTCCAAGTGCAAGTCGTGAATATAACTCACAATACCTGGAAATTGCCATTCTCGCCTACGATCGCGTGCTAGCACTGCTCGAACCGGACAATCCATTGTGGGCCGATTTGACCAATGACCTCGGGAATTTTTATTGGATGCGCGCGAGAAGTGGCGAGAATAGTGAAGAGAAAATCGCCGATTTAGAGCGGGCAATTGAAGTGTATCGGCGCGGGTTAAACCCGTTAGCGGGGCAAAAGCAAAGTGAAAGTTGGGGGAGAATTCAGAATAACTTAGGAGCGGTTTATGGGGAGATGGCTCGATATGGCTCGCGCGTAGAGAATTTGCAGCGATCGATTGCCGCTTATAATGAAGCATTAAACTGTCGCAAAGGCGCATTAGAAAGCGACCCCCCGGCGAATGCCAGAGCCTATGCAGCGACGCAGAATAATTTAGGAACGGCATATTGGAATTTAGCGCAACATTGCGAACCGGTGGCGAATTTGCACCAAGCGATCGGGGCGTATAGCGAAGCCTTGCGCCATCATTCCCGGGAAGAGCAACCCCGGGAATATGGGATGATTCAAAACAATCTCGGTACGGCATATTGGAATTTAGCGCAGTACGAGAGACCCGCCGATTATTTGATGCTTGCCGTAGCGGCTTACGAAATTGCGTTAATTTATCGAAATGCCAAAGAGATGCCCGCCGCCTGTGCGGCGACGCAGAATAATTTAGGCACCGCCTATTGGCATTTAGCGAACCACTCGAAAGCGGATCCGGGGTTGCGAGGGGAGTTTTTGCGCGAAGCGATCGCCGCCTATGATGCAGCATTGGCGATCGTCGAGACCCTGGTGCAAGCATCCCGGGTGGGAGAGGGCCGCGCCCCCATGCTGGCATTCGATCGCTTTGCCGCCCACAATAATCTCGGAATTGCTCATTACCAACTGGTGAGCGAAACCGGCACCGTCACCGAAGAAAAAGAGCGATCGCAACATTTAGAAGCCGCCTTGCACCATCACCTGCAAGCCCTACAAGGATGGCAACAGCAACCGCAACTGCATCAAACCGCCTTGCACTACGTGGTGCAAACTATCCGCACCTTTTATCGAGAATTTGGCATTGCCGGACAAAATCTGGCCCTGGCCAAAGTGCCCGGAGAGCTACTCCCCGAACTGCTGCGAAAATTGTAAATCCTAGGGCGGGGAAACAGTAGCGATCGGCAAAGGAAGGGTGAGGGGAAGAAGAGAAAAAAGCATTTTTTTCATCCACGCCGATAGATGTCAAGCATCCATGACGCAGACACAGGATCCATGCAAAGCGTGGAGTGGAGGCAAAAAACGAGGTAGGGAAACGAGAGAGGCGTGGGAGGAAACCGGGAGAAACGTTTCCAGACGAGGAGAGCGGCACAGCGTCTCAACCGGGACAGAATTGCTATGATAGATCGAAACAATTTTGTTTAATCAAACCTTTGTGTCACTCAATCGGCAAGCCAACTGAGAAACAGAAGGAATCTTGGGCGCACAGCGCCAGCGAACCCCTTCCGGCAAAAATGTCACAATTATAAATGCAACGGTGCGATCGACCTTCGTGGGACGCAAGCGTGCGGGAGGGAAAACCTTCAAGTCGCCAGAGTGCCACAGAATCAGCCAACAAAATCAATCGAGAGTGTAAGTGTGTGACTGTTTCACCTAAGTTGTTAGAACAAAATCTAAAAAGCCTATTTCCCTTTGAGTTAGATGAATTCCAGCTACAGGCGATCGCCGCCTTAGAAGCTGGACGATCCGTCGTCGTCTGTGCCCCCACCGGATCTGGGAAAACCCTAATCGGCGAATATACCATTCACCGAGCCTTGCAGGGTGGCGGGCGAATTTTCTACACGACGCCACTCAAAGCCCTATCGAACCAGAAATTGCGAGACTTTCGGGAATTATTCGGCTCCCACAACGTCGGATTGCTCACTGGGGATATGTCGATCGATCGCGATGCCCCCATCCTGGTGATGACCACCGAAATTTTTCGCAACATGCTCTACGGCACCTCAATTGGTGCGGTAGGCACCTCCTTAACCGGGGTAGAAGCGGTGGTACTCGACGAGTGCCACTACATGAACGATCGCGCCCGAGGGACGGTATGGGAAGAATCCATCATTTACTGTCCGCCAGAAATCCAACTGGTGGCGCTTTCCGCCACCGTAGCCAACGCCTCGCAACTCACCGACTGGATCGAGCAAGTACATGGCCCGACAGAGCTGATTTACTCCAACTACCGACCGGTGCCCTTGGGTTTTTACTTTTGCAATTCCAAAGGGTTATTTCCCCTACTCAACCGCAAGCAAAACAAAATCAACCCGCGCCTGCTGAGGAATCCGAGCAAAGGGAGAGGGGGAAAGAATCGGGACGTGCCCAATCTAGGGAGCGTTTTGACTCATTTGCGCGAGCGGGATATGCTGCCGGCGATTTATTTTATTTTCTCGCGCCGAGGATGCGATCGCGCCGTGGAAGAAGTCAGCGAACTCAATCTAGTCAACCCAGGCGAAGCGCGGGTCTTGCGGCAAAAAGTGGAAGAATTTTTGCGGAAAAATCCCGAAGCGGAGCGAGTGGGACAGGTGAAACCCTTGTTGCAGGGAATTGCCGCCCATCATGCCGGCATTTTACCCACCTGGAAGGGATTTGTGGAAGAGTTATTTCAGCAAGGATTGATTAAAGTGGTATTTGCCACCGAGACCCTTGCCGCCGGGATTAACATGCCCGCACGCACCACAGTGATTTCCAGTTTATCCAAGCGCACCGATGACGGGCACCGACTGCTGAAAGCCTCCGAATTTTTGCAAATGTCCGGTCGCGCGGGCAGACGCGGGATGGACGAACGGGGGCATGTAGTGACCGTGCAGACCCGGTTTGAAGGCGCGAGAGAAGCCGCATATTTAGCCACCGTCGGACCCGATCCCCTCGTCAGCCAGTTTACCCCCACCTATGGGATGGTCCTCAACTTGCTGCAAACCCACAGCTTGGAAGAAACGAAAGAACTGGTAGAATCCAGCTTTGGGCAGTATATTGCCACCATGCACCTGCAGCCGAAATTAGAAGAACTGGAGGAACTCGAGCAAAAGCGGCAGCAGATGGAGACGAAATTGGCCGAAGTAGACGAGGATCTGTGCAAGGGGTATCAGAAGTTACGAGAGCGGCTGAAAGCGGAAAAACGGCTGCTGAAGACCTTAGAAGTGCAAGCCTTGGAAACCAATGCGGCGATCGCGGCGCAAGCCCTGCCCACCAGCGAACCGGGACAGATGCTCAGTCTCAAAGGTCGCCACATTTCCGCCAAAGAGCCGATTCTAGCGGTGTTAATCGGCAAAGTGCCCGGATCGGGACAATCGCCGAATTTGATTTGTTTGGGGAAGAATAATCGGTGGTATGTGGCCTCGAGTAGCGATGTGGTGGCCCTGCACGAGGTGTTGCCCCAGTGGGGGAAATGGGAGGTGCCCGAACCGCCCGTGGAACTGATTCTCAAACCCGGACAGTCGCGCAAAGGGAACGAAGAAACGGCGGCGATCGCGCAAGCGATTCCCGACTCCCTCGAGTCGTTTTACGCCCCAGAAGTGGAAGCCCAAGCCCAACGCCTTGCTGCCGTGCAAGAGAAACTGAAAACCCATCCGCTGAATAAATACGGCGACCCCGGCAGCTTGCTAAAACTGGAAAAACGCTGCCAGAAACTCGATAGCCAGATCGAGAAAATTCGCAGCGGACTCGATCGCCAGCTTTCTTCCCACTGGGATGATTTTCTGGCGCTGATTCATATCTTGCTACAAGTGGGCTGCTTGCGAATGGTGGAAAATCCCCCCGAAGCAGAAGAAGAGGCAGAAGAAACCACCCCCAGTTTTGACGTGACCGAAATCGGCGAAAGCGCCGCTGCCATTCGCGGGGATAACGAATTGTGGTTGGGTCTGGCACTGATGAGTGGGTCCCTCAATGGCCTCGGTCCGCATCAGTTTGCGGCTGCCTGTGCCGCTTTAGTCACCGAAGTGTCCCGTCCCGATACTTGGACCAGCTATCAAGTTTCCCCACCGGTGAAAAACGCACTCTCGCAACTGCAAGGGTTGCGTCGGAAACTGTTTCAAATCCAGCATCGACATGATGTGACTTTGCCCATTTGGTTGGAACGGGAGTTGATTGGATTGGTGGAAGAATGGGCGTTAGGGGTGGAATGGAGCGAACTGTGTGCCCATACGACGTTGGATGAAGGAGATATCGTGCGGATTTTGCGTCGGACTCTGGATTTCTTGTCTCAGGTTCCCCACGTTCCCCATATCTACGAAGAGTTAAAAACTAATGCCTATCGTGCGATTCAGCTTCTCGATCGCTTCCCCGTGAACGAAACCATCGAGCAACCCTAGTGCTCCCCGGCGCACCGGAGGCGCAGCGCGTTTGCAGGCGTTTCCCCCGAACTCTACCTGAGTTCAGCTCCTTTTAATTAGGCAATTAATCGGCAGTTTTTGCCTCACAGAAGCCGCAATTCATCGGCGTTAAAACCTTCAAGAAGGCGCTGCTTTTCCAGTGGGTATGATAACCGCAGAAAATCGGACAATTTACCCACTGGAAGTTATAAATAACTCGGTTTTAAAACCAAACAATTGCAATTTTAATTTATTTTTTTGATAAAAAATTACTTTTGTCGATAAAATAAAAGAGAATTTGAGGAAACCAAATCCAAACAAGCAAAAGCCTTTGTTTCGTAGGGTGCGTGACCCCCCGTTCCCAATCGGTGGGAACATCAAACAATGGAATTCGGGGGGTCACGCACCGCTGCAAAAATTTGCCATAACAGATTGTTTCTTCCAGGATATCTCGATATAAATTTAATCCTTCCATTGCACCAATTTCCTTAATCCATCATCGGATTTCTATCGAGGTTTTAGGCAATTGGTATAAATATAGAAAAAGTTGAAGTAGCTTTTTGGTGGGCAGGGCAATTGGGCTGTTTGCTGGGAGCAACTTAGATCGAGAAGCCCTGCCCACCCTACTCACTATCGAGGGGTTTTTGGTGGGCAGGGCAATTGGGCTGTTTGCTGGGAGCAACTTAGATCGAGAAGCCCTGCCCACCCTACTCACTTGTGAGATGAAATGCTTTAACGGAGTAAACCATCGCCGCCAAATGGGTGAGGGAAAAAGAGCGACGCCTAAAGAGGGAATTCGGCGTCACCTTGGCGGTGGGTGCAGTATGAGAGCGAGGGGGCAAGAAAGCCGAGAACCAGAGCGCCAGGGAAGCGACGCTGGAGAGGGAAACAGCCACAAAGACATAGAGAGAGGGAGAAAGAAAAAGCCCCCAAAAAAAATAGGGAAAGTGAAAATTGCCGAAAAAAACTGATAGAATAAGCCCTTAGCATTTTATTCGGCCAAGGTAAGCGTGATGAGCGATCGCTGCTTTCAAACCTCTCCATCGTGGCCCCCGGGAAAACCAGGGGTAAACCCAGCAATGCAAGCCGATCGAATGACCCCCAAATTGTCGAGATGGTCTTGCTACAGCCGGACCGCGATGCTGGCAACCCTCATCAGCAGCGTAGTTTTGGTAACTCCAGCCGCCTTCACCGGCGTCAGCGCCCAGACGCCCGCCGCAGATCCGGCAAACCCTACAGCGCCGCAACCCCTGAAACAAAGCGCCCAACCCCTGCCGGAAAACGCCTCCTTGCATGTGGGAGTGGTTCGCAGTGAGGATAACGCGGCACAGTGGCAGGCGATCGACCAAAGACTCAGAGCAGCCGGCATTTCCTACACCGTGGTCGAAATCGATGCAATGGCGCAAACGGTGCGGGAGAATGACATTACCCTGTTAGTGCTGCCCAACATCAGACAATGGACCTCGGAGCAAGTGCTGCAACTAGAAACCGTGATGAGTCAGGGGGTGCGGGCGATCGTCACCGGACCGCTGGGGGTGGATTCCCCGGATGGAGTGCGGCAAGCGTTAACCTCAATTGTGGGTGCCTACTGGGAAGCGCCCTTGGGCGAACCCCTAACCATGCAACCGATTCCTTGTCGCAGCGAGATGCTTTGTCCTGCGAATTGGATACCGGAAAATGTAGAGAGTCGGACGCTTCCCGGGGGGAGAATCGCGCCGAAAGGCTTTAACACGCAGGTAATGACCACCTGGGGACCGACCCCGGGACCGGCGGCGGTGATTGTCAGCGATCGCACCACATTTTTCGGCTGGGAATGGGGCAATCATGCCGATGTCGCCTACGATAGCGCCTGGTTGCGCGCGGCAATTTTGCGATCGCGACGGCAAAACCCAAGCAACACCCGGGTCCGCATTACCGACAACGAAGCCCCCGCCTCCCCATCCCCCACGCCAACTCCGCCCGCGCCAGAGAATCCGGCCCGAGAAACCCCCACCGCCGCAGAGCAACTGCGCGAGTCGGCGGCGCAACGCCAAACCACCACAGCAGAACCGCCGCCCACCCCAGAGGCACCCGCGACACCGGCACCCGCGCCACCGCCACCGACTACGGCGGCACCCGCGACACCGGCACCCGCGCCACCGCCACCTCCCCCGGCGGCATCCCCGGCACCGGCACCCGCCCCTGCCAATCCACCGCGCGAGGATACCCTGCCTTATTTACCGGAAGATACCGTAACCCCAGAACTTCCGGAGGCGACACCCCCGCAAACCCAAACCCCGCCACCATCGCCCCCGGTGGCGCAAGAACCGGCGACACCCCCGCAAACCCAAACCCCGCCGCCATCGCCCCCGGTGGCGCAAGCGCCGGCGACACCACCGATTGGGGGGCAAGTGGCGGTGAATTCCGAGGGGGCGGCGGTGGCGGATCCGGCGGAACAAGTGGCTTCGCCCGGATTAGAGGTAGAAAGAGGACCCCTGCCGATTACTTCCGTGGAAGCGATCGCCATGCGTCAAGAACTAGAACATCTCCTGGGGCGGGTGGAAAGCGCCTTGATTACCGCTTCCGTGCATGAAACCTTGCCAGCAGCGGCAAGTCTCGGCGAGGGATTAGCAGAATTGCCCGGGGAGATTACCCTATCGTCGATTTCCGTAGTGGATACGGGGGGAAACAGGAAAGAGGGAGAAATCGCGGCAGACATGCGATCGCCAGAAGGTCTGGTGGCGGCAACTCCCAGGGCATTTCGCGCCACCGCCGAAGCGATCGCCTCCGCCAAGGCGATGCTGCAAGAATTTCCCGATCTGGTGCAGCGCCAAGACTATGCCAGCGCCCGTTCCCAATGGTTGGAAATTCGCGATTTGCTCTGGAACCACTATCCCCTTGAAGGGGTATTCGGGCAACCGGAAATTCGCGCCATCTGGCTCGATCGCGCCTCGATCGTCCGCGCCGGATCCGAACGGGGACTGGCGCAGATTTTCGATCGCTTAGCCGCCGCAGGCATTAATACGGTGTTTTTTGAAACCGTCAATGCCGGTTATCCGATTTATCCGTCTGGAGTTGCGCCGGCACAAAATCCCCTCACCCGCAATTGGGATCCCCTGGCGGCGGCGGTGAAATTGGCGCACGATCGCGACATGGAGTTGCACGCTTGGGTGTGGACGTTTGCTGCCGGCAATCAACGGCACAATGCCTTGCTCAACCAACCTCCCACCTATCCCGGACCGCTGATTAGCGCTCATCCAAGTTGGGCGAACTATACCGAGGACGGAATGATGATTCCCCCCGGACAAACTAAGCCGTTTTTGGATCCGGCAAATCCGGAGGTGCGGCGGTATTTGCTCGGGTTGTTGTCGGAAATTGTCACCCGCTACGAGGTGGATGGGGTGCAGTTGGATTACATCCGCTATCCGTTTCAAGACCCCAGCGCCGAACGCAGCTATGGATATGGGGAGGTGGCGCGGCGCGAGTTCGAGCAATTAACCGGGGTCGATCCGATGGAGATTACGCCGGACGATCGCCAGTTGTGGCAGCAGTGGACCGAGTTTCGGGTGGCGCAAGTGGATGAGTTTGTGGCCGAAGCGTCGCAACAGTTGCGAAATTTGCGATCGGATCTGGTGATTTCCGTGGCGGTGTTTCCGTTAAGTCGTCACGAACGGTTGAATAAAATTCAGCAAAATTGGGAAGCTTGGGCGCGGGAGGGCCATGTGGATTTGGTGGTGCCCATGACCTATGCAATGGATACCAACCGTTTGGAGAAATTGGCTCAACCTTGGCTCGAGGAAGCGGATCTGGGGTCGGTGCTGGTGTTACCCGCGATTCGCTTGTTGGATTTGCCCGAGATTGTGGCGGTGGATCAGATTCAGGCGTTGCGAAATGTGTCGGCGGGGGGATATGCGTTGTTTGCTGTAGAAAATGTGAGCGAGGAACTGCAGGGGATTTTCCAGCGCACCCAAGGGCGATCGCCGGCGAGTTCCGATATGCCGATTCCCTACCGCGAACCCTTTGCGGCGGCGGCGGCGCGCTTCGAGATGTTGCAGCGAGAATGGCGCTTTTTGTTGGGGGGCGATCGCCTCTGGATTCGAGAACCTCAACTCACTCAGTTTCAGGCAAATGTCGCCGAGTTGGGTGCAGCCCTCGATGACCTGGCGGCGGATCCTTCGGGGGAAGCGTTGCAGTCTGCCCGGGAGGCGTTACGGGCGTTTCGCGGGGAATTCGAGGATTGGATGAATTTGCATTCTTTGCACAATCCCTATCAAATTCAGAGTTGGGAGAATCGCTTACAGACCCTCGAGGTTCTGTTGCGCTACGGCGATCGCTTTGTGTTGCAGCGATCGCAGAGTGTATCAGAAGCGGGGGAGTAGAACCATAAGCCCTACAACTGATTTAAAACAGCGGTTTGACCGCCGGATTTCTGATTGCAGTTGACATTGAGGGTTTGGCAGGCCAAACTAATTTCTATCTTTTGACAGATAAAGTGTCAACGTGCAACTGCTACGCTAAAAGTTGACCGTGGCGATCGCGATTCTCGTTTCCAGCAACAGGGAACGGCTGGATAGAATCGAGCCGACAGCGGGAGTGAATCGCCCCGAGATTGTGTTCTCGGGTAAGGACTTGGGTGGGGGAGAATTTCCACCCTAGGAAACTGCGCGATCGCACCGGGAATTTTAGTTAAAACCGTGGAGACTTTTATGACAATCGAGGTACGAGACGACTTAGCCTATATCGTCCTCAAAAAAATTAAAGAAAGCGGCGATAATCAACAACCCCACGATGTCAATTTGACGCGGGAAGATTTAGCCGATCGCCAGGTGACAGAAAAAGATTTACTGGGCAACATCGATTACCTCAATCAAAAAAAATATATCACAGCTGAGTTTACCGGCGAACCCCAAGGAGGCGTAGAACCATTACCCGAGACCATCCACTTGAAAAAAGCCGCTTTAACCGATAAAGGTCGGCAAATGTTAGAAAAAATGGAGGCGAAGCCACCGGAATCCCTAAAACAGGGCAAAAAGGCACCGATTCCCATCGAGCAGATGCCTTTTCTGGAAAAAGTGATGGTGAAAGGGAAACTGTACGATATTTTTGATGCTCGCGATATCACCGTCATTGTCTATCGCGTGATGCGCGATATGATGACCACAGAAGCGAGCGATCGCGTGGGGGAAGAACTGCACAAAGAAGCGATGCCCACCGATGACAAAAGCCTGCAAATGGAAATTGCCGAACTGTGGAAAGATACCAATCCCCTGGTGGCATTTCTCAGTCGCATTCGTCCGCCGTTAGAGATTAAAGACGAGCGCTTTTTGTTCCGGGTCGCCAATGAAGGATCGATGCCGAAATATACCGAACCCGAACGAGTGGTGAAAGCGGTATTTTCAGCAACGAAAGAGGAATTATCCCCGGAACGAATCGCTGAAATTGGCGAGACGCTTCCCGGCAAAATCAAGCAATTGTGGAATCAGGCATAAGGTTTAATGACAAGTTCCCAGCAGGTGCTGGGAACTGT
This sequence comes from Phormidium sp. CCY1219, assembly GCF_055795085.1. Classification (NCBI taxonomy): domain Bacteria; kingdom Bacillati; phylum Cyanobacteriota; class Cyanophyceae; order Oscillatoriales; family Oscillatoriaceae; genus Phormidium; species Phormidium sp. CCY1219. Next base: position 11,734 of record NZ_JAYFEQ010000894.1, read on the forward strand.
TAATTTAGGTAAGAAATCTCGATCGAACCGTGACGCCTGAGTGCGTGACTCCCCGGAGATGTCAGGGGGGGACGATCGCAAACGGGCATGTCTGGGGAACCTCATCCCTGTTGCGAAATGGCAAATCCGGAGATGGAGCCTTTTGTGGGGTCAGAGTGCCCGGGAAAGCAGGGGAGGGAGGCGCGATCGGGGGTTTACAAGATGAAATTCCCGCCCGATGAGGGTTTGAGGGATTTTTGCACAGTGACCGAAATCACGAATCCCGGCGATCGCGATCGTTCTGAGAGGGGGGTAAAGTCACTGCAAAATTACGGGGAAATACGGACAATAAAAATAGAGTTTACAAAAGTTTTCCTGGAATGATGCAGATGATGCTTTCTCAAAATCAGCATGACGTTCGCCAAATCGCCGATAAAATTTTGACCTCTCGGCGAATTACCCGCAAGGATCAGTCCTTACTGATGTCCGTGGTCTTGAATAATACATTAAACCCACAAGAGAAACACAGAGTAGATAAAATTTACGATGACTTACACAAAGGATTAATCCGAGTAGTGGATTGACCATGAGCTTTGGATCGGTCAATCTGCTGCTTGGGAGAAAAGGAGTTAGGTCAAACGAGTTTTAATATTAAAAAAGCGATCGCTTCTTTCAGGTGATAGATCCGAAGCGATCGTCTCATTGTTTTATTGCTAATGACTATCGTAGAGGGAACAGGTAGCATAACCCTCCCCATTCCACCGTTATGGTTTGACCGCAAAGCCACCTTGCATCATCTGGTTAAAGCGTTCCAATTCCTGCGGTTCGCCGATCGCCAATACTTTATCCCCGGCGTGCAAGCGCGTTTCGCCTTTAGGATAGTAGCAGATTTCCTGATTATGTCGCACCGCCATCACCGTGACGCCGGTGCGGTTGCGAATATCGGTTTGTGCGAGAGTCTGGAGATCGAACGGGGAATCCGGCGGAATTGTCATCCATTGGCTATTGAGTTCCGGTAAAACCTGGTTGAGGTCTTGTTGTTTCCAGCGGATGGAACGTTCCGAACGAACGCTGAGATAGCGATCGCCGCGAATCGAGGTCATTACTGAGTGAATGGTGGATGGAGATTCGCCCAGGTGGGTGAGCAAATGGGCACCGATTTCTAAACCTGCTTCAAATTCTGGTTGAACCACTTCCCACGCGCCTAATTGGGTGAGTAAATCGATTTCGCGATTGTAATGACATCGGGCCACCACATCCAGACTCGGGGCAATTGTTAAAGCGCGTTTGAGGAGCAATCGGGTACTGGTGGGGTCCGGAAGGGCGATCGCCAGAGCTTTGGCTTTTTCCAGATGGGCTTTTTTCAGCACCAATTCTGAATCCGCATCGCCGAGAATATAGGGAATATGTTGCGATCGCAGTCGTTGGATGGCGGCTTCGCTATTTTCAATGACTAATATCGGATAGCCCAAATTTTGCAAAATCTTCACCGTGGTTTGGCCCACTCGCCCGTAACCGGCGACGACTACATGATTGGAAATGGTTTCTGGAATCGAGAGAGATTTCGTCCCGCGAAACCGGCGCAAATAATTCCCCAACCCGGGCATTTCGATTGCCTTTTCTGCCAAGGTGGGGGAGCATTTTAACCCAAGTGGCGTCAGCACCAAGGTAATCGCAGTGGTTCCCAACAGCAGCAGATAGATTTTCTCGCTAATAAAGCCTTGTTCTAGACCTACCAACGCCAAAACAAAGGAAAATTCCCCAATTTGATTTAATCCCAAAGCAGAAATAGTAGCGGTTTTAAACGAGTAACCAAATTTTAAAACGATGGGGAAAATAATCGCGGCTTTGCCCACCATCACCAGGGCCACCATGCCTAAAATCCAGCCAAAATTTTCCATGAGAATAGCGGGGTCGATGAGCATACCCACCGAGGCAAAAAACAAACTGGCAAATGTATCGCGCAAGGGGAGGATTTTTGCCAACGCTTGGTCTGCATGGTCGATTTCCGAAATCATCAATCCCGCGACAAAGGCTCCCATTTCAATGGATAGACCCAATCCGGCGGTAATTAATGCCACGCCCAAACACAGGGCGATGACGGTGAGGAGAAATAACTCGCTACTGTCGGTTTGAGCGACGGCTTTGATTAAGGGAGGAACCAGCCATTTGCCGGCGGCTAAAGCGGCGGTTAAAAAGATGGCTCCTTTGAGTAAGGCGATCGCGATCGCAACCAACAGATGTTCTGGTTGTTGCAGGGCGGGCAAAATCGCCAGCATCAGCCCTAAGGCTAAATCTTGGGCAATCAAGATGGCCAGCATGACTTGCCCGTGAACCGTGTGGATTTCCCCGCGTTCCGTGAGGGTTTTAAGCACCACTGCGGTGGAGGAGAGGGAAAAAATTGCGCCGAGAAATATCCCTTGGGTGAATCGTTCTGGGCCGGCGATCGCGGTCACTAACAGGGCCACCAAGGAGAGGGTTAAGCCAATTTCGAGCAAACTGCCTTTAATTGCAATATCTTTAACCCGCTTGAGTTCGGCGAGGGAAAATTCCACCCCGAGGGCGAAGAGTAAAAAAGCGACACCGATTTCGGCTAGGGCTTTAATCTCCTCGAGTTCGCTTAACAATTTGAAACCAAACGGGCCGACGAGCAAACCGCTGGCTAAATATCCTAACAAGACGGGTTGGTTGAGCCGTTTGGCGAGATATCCGCCCAGGGCAGATGCGCCCAATACCGTGGTCAGATCCAAAATGATATTGTGTTCTACTGACATGTTGTTGCGGGGGTTTTAAATGAGTTTGTCCAAAAGCGATCGGGCACTATATTAAAATTTTATGACATTGTGACCGCAACATGACTTGTTTAAGCGGATTTTTGGCCAGCGGCGGGCGATCGCCTTGCAGACAGGGTAGCCGTTTTCTGCCTAAATGGATCCATTCCTGGCAATGGCGATCGGTTTTGGCGCGAAGCGATCGCCATGCCAAATTGTCAGCTATTCCTGACAATTTGGCGAAGATTACTGCGCCTGCTGTAACCGAAATCTGAACTAAAGGCGAACAAATATTAAATAAATTTAAAGTTTAGTTTCAAATTGTCTCAATCTGCATCAAAAGGCGAAAAAGTTGCCACAACCTGTTTTAAAATAAAAAAGCAACTGTATGTAATGCCGGGAGGCAATCAATCGTGGCTTACACGTGCAACCTAGGTAGCGGTCAGCAAATTTTTGTCGAAGATCGGGGAAATCAAACCATCGTCACCTTAATGAGTGGCAGTGGGGGTCAGCAGCAACAAGCCAGCAGCGGTTTTTCTACTGGAAAATGGACCAAACCGCCGACTCTATATCGGATGGGGGGTGGCGCTATCTTGCGAATTGATACCGAAGGCGGAGCGCATTTCATTTCCATTCAATCGAATGGGATGAGCGCGATGAGCAGTATGCCTACCTTGGCGGGTGCCGAAGTCGCGCAAATGCAACAAACTTCCACCTCGGTAGCGAGCGAACCGACAATGGAACCGATGCAACCGATGGAACCGATGCAACCGATGCAACCGATGCAACCAATGGAACCGATGCAACCCATGAAACCGATGAAAATGGGGGACATGGAAATGCGGGCAAATCCGATGGAAATGCGAATGGGAAACATGCAAATGAGCATGGGAGACTCTCAGCCGGCGAGACAGTCGGGGCGGAATTTTTGTCCCCAATGTGGAGCGGGGGTAAGCGCTAGCGATCGCTTTTGCTCGAATTGCGGTCACACCTTAAACTAAACCCGATTTTCGGGTAGGCTATTCCGGGGAATCTCCTGTTCCCCGACTGGTTTAATTATTTAGCAATCACCCTCTACCATGTCGATTAAAGTTGCCCTAAATCATCGGAAAGTCTATAGATTCGATCGGGCAGTGACTTTAGGGCCACATACGGTGCGGCTGCGCCCTTCTCCCCACTGTCGCACCTCCATTCACAGTTACTCTTTGCAAATTGCACCGGAGAATCATGCCCTCTATTGGCGACAAGATATCTGGGGCAATTGGCTTGCGAGAGCGAATTTTCCGGAGAAGACCGAGGTTTTAAAATTTGAGGTGGATTTAATCGCGGAGCTGCAGCCGATTAATCCCTTTGATTTTTTAGTGGAAAACTACGCGGCGAGCTATCCGTTTGCCTATCCAGAGGACATCGCCAAAGAACTCGCCCCCTGCTTGCAGGTGCGAGAGTCTGGGCCGCTGTTAAAGCAATGGCTCGAACCGGTGAAGGCACAAAGCAGCTTTATCACCACCTTTCTCGGCGCGATCGCCCAAAAAATCCAGCAGTGTATTGCCTACAAAATCCGCTTAGAAGAAGGCATCCAATCTTGTGAAGAAACCCTGGAGAAACGGGAGGGTTCCTGTCGGGATACGGCGTGGTTATTGGTGCAAATTCTCCGTCATTGCGGCTTGGCGGCGCGGTTTGTCTCGGGATATCTGATTCAATTGGTGCCGGAGGAACCCGCACCAGACGAACCCCGAAAAATCACAACCGATACCGCCGACTTGCACGCTTGGGCCGAGGTGTATTTACCCGGTGCGGGATGGATCGGACTCGACCCCACCTCGGGCATGTTCGCCGCCGAAGGGCATGTGCCCCTTGCCTGTGCGGCAGATCCGCGCCATGCGGAGCCGATCGCGGGAACGATATCTGCGTGCGAGTCCACCCTGGAATTTGCCGTGAGGGTTTCTCGATTTGCCGCACCAGAACCGGGAACCGCGCCCTATACTTCCAGCCAATGGCAGGCAATCCAGCGGTTGGGCGAGCGGGTGGACGAACGACTCCACGCCGCCGAGGTGCGATTGACGATGGGGGGAGAACCCACCTTTATCGCCCTGGACGATCGCGAGTCCGTGCAGTGGCGCACCGGGGCACTGGGTGAGGAGAAACGCGCGCGGGCGGGAATTTTGCTGGAACAACTGCGCGATCGCTTCGCACCGGGGGGATTGCTCCATTACGGACAAGGGAAGTGGTATCCCGGAGAACCCTTACCCCGCTGGGCGTTAGGCTGTTATTGGCGCAAGGATGGTCTGCCGATTTGGCGCGATCGCGCCCTCATGGCTCGCGATGCCAAAGACTACGGCTACTCTCACGCCGAAGCCGCCAAGTTCCTGACGGAAATCGCACAACGGTTAGGGGTTGCCCCCGACTGCGCGATCGCCGCCTACGAAGACACCGCCGACAGCGAAATCGCCGCCTATGCCTTACCCTTAATTTGGGTGAGCCACAACGGCAAAGAGGGGTGGCGCAGTTGCCTGTGGGAACCCCCGCGCGATCGCTTGGTGTTGATTCCCGGGGACTCCCCGGCGGGATATCGCCTGCCCCTGGATAGAATGTCCTGGGTGCCCGACTCGGAGCTGCAAACCGAAGCCCCACTGCATCCCGATGCCAGCAAACAGCCCTTGGGAGATATGGCGGCGCGGGTGGCTGCCAGAAGCGAATCCCTTAGTGAGAAACAAAGCCAGCACCGCACCGCCGCAAACAGCATCCAAGTGGCCCTCTGCGTTCAAGTGAGAGAGGGATGCCTACAGGTGTTTATTCCTCCCATCAATCGGGCAGATAGCTATCTAGACCTGATCGCCTGCATCGAAGACACCGCCGCCGCCACGGGCTATCCCGTGCGAATCGAAGGCTATGCGCCACCGCGCGATCGGCGATTGCAAGGCTTCCAAATCACCCCAGATCCGGGGGTAATCGAAGTGAACCTGCATCCGGCGCACAGTTGGGAAGAACTGGTTCGCACGACGACTACGCTCTACGAAGACGCCAGAGAATGCCGGCTGGGAACCGAAAAATACACCACAGAAGGCGATCGCATCGGCACCGGGGGCGGGTCTCACATTACCCTAGGCGGCGTCACCCCGGAAGAAAGTCCGTTACTGCGACGCCCGGATCTGTTGCGAAGTCTGATAACTTACTGGCAAAATCATCCCAGTTTGTCTTACTTGTTCTCTGGGTTGTTTGTGGGTGCCACCAGTCAGGCCCCGCGCGTGGATGAGGCGCGCCACGAAAGCTTATACGAGCTGGAAATTGCCTTTTCCCAACTGACGCGCGATCGCGCCACCCCTGCCGGTGGCCCCGGGGCGGAAAATCCCCTGCCCCCGGAAGTGGTCGATCGCTTGTTACGCAACCTGCTCATCGATGTCACCGGCAATACCCATCGCTGCGAGTTTTGCCTGGATAAACTCTATCCGGTGGAAAATCCGCGCAACCAAGTGGGATTGCTGGAATTGCGCGGGTTTGAAATGCCCCCGCACCCGGAAATGGCGCTGGTGCTGTCATTGTTGATTCGCGCGTTGGTGGCGCGGTTCTGGCAGCAACCTTATACTCATAAACTGGTGCGCTGGGGAACCCAGTTACACGATCGCTTTTTGCTCCCGCACTACGTCTACGCCGATATCGGCGATGTGGTGCGCGAGTTGCACGATGCCGGCTATCCCTTTGAGCTAGAGTGGTTTGCGCCGTTTTTGGACTTTCGCTTCCCCCGGTATGGGGAGATACTCCGGGATGGGGTGCAGCTCGAATTGCGGCGGGCGATCGAACCGTGGTATGTGCTGGGAGAAGAAGCCTCCCGCCGAGGCACTGCCCGCTATGTGGATTCCTCGATGGAACGGTTGCAGGTGTTGCTGCGCGGAGCCACCGAGGGGCGGCACATTGTCACCTGCAATGGGTATCCGGTACCGTTGCAATCGACCGAAGTGGCAGGAGTGTTTGTCGCCGGGGTGCGCTATCGGGCGCGGAAAATTGCCGCTTGCCTGCATCCGGCGATCGACCCTCACGTGCCGTTACGGTTCGATATCGTGGATACTTGGGCGAATCGCGCGATCGGCGGCTGCACTTACTATGCCCAACACCCGCGCGGAGAGGAATGGGCCGATTTGCCGGTGAACCAGCGAGAGGCGCAAACGCGACTGGCTGCCCGTTTTGTGCCCGAGGGTCACACTCACGGTACCTTACAAGTGCCATCGTTACCCCCGAGTCGCGAATATCCCCTCACCCTGGACTTGCGGCGGGTATAATCTCCGCTTGGCAACAAACCGACCGAACTCACGTAGGGTGCGTGACGCCCCGCCCTAAATCTGCGGGAAACCCGCTAGGGACGAAACCGGGCGTCACGCACCTCCCCTCGGGAGAGGCATTCTACAACGTGGTATCTTACAGATGATTTTCGAGCTGAACCGTGCGCTGTTCCGTGGTGCGAATCATGCAAGTATCGTAGCCGGCATTTCCGCCACCGGTACGCTCGAATTCGCACAAAGCATCCCGATAGGCGATCCAGGCGAGTTCCGCATCTTTTAATTGCTCCTTGAGGAAACCTTCAAGTTTCCCCATGAGCTGCTGGTAGACGGTGTTGAGTCGCCGATCGCTGCTTTGATAGTTCGTCCCGATCGCCCTGGGAATTTCCCCGCGCCGATATTGGTAAAGCTCGCTGCTGCGTTGTTCCGTGAGAGTTTCCATACAACCCGATCGCAGCATCGGTTGCATGCTGCCCCCGTAAGCAATTAAACTGCTATAAAATTCGCATTCCGCATCGCGAAATTCAATCCATCGGCGTTGTGCGGTGACTAATTTTTGTCGTCGGGAAGGCGACAGGTTCGGAGTCAGGGTTTGATAGACCTGATTGAGTTCGCGATCGGCACTTTGCCAGTTTCGCGCCGCGCAAGCATTCATTTCGCTCTGGGTTTGAGGGTTGTTGCAGTTCAGTTGCGCGATTTGGGGGTGGGAAAACCCTGGAGAGGCGATCGCCACCGTGGGAATCCCCCAGGTTCCAAGGGCGATCGCCATTCCCACCATTCCCGCACCCATCCAAGTGCGCCAAAATCCTTTTTGCTGTTGTTTATTTTTCATTTTTCATCCCATCCCGCCCGAATACTGAAGTGCATTTATATCTATCTCTATTCTGTTGCCGCCCAGGGGGTTTGTCAATGGGTTAAAGTTTAATTATTTGTGAAGATTTGCAGCGGCGATCGCCGAGGGGGAAATGGGCGATTCACTGAGACCCGTTTACTTTAAAATTCGGGAAGATTGAGGGAACCGTTACCGGTGTCAAAATTTCCCCCGCTCTTGGAAAGCAAAATTGTAAATTAACCTATCGTAGCATAGTTTCTATCTGAGGTCAATTGGGGAAAGGCGGAAGGGCGATCGCTAGGGGAAAAAATCCGCACCCAGAAAAATTGAGAAACCCCCGGGGAAAAACGCGATCTGATAATGGTACTCTAAAAAAAGTCAGCAGAGACAATTTGGCGCGTGCCGACGTTGCGATCGCAAATGCGAGCATCGTGGATGTTGCCATTGATATCGTGACCCTAACTGTTTTAGAGGAGGAACCACAGAGATGAGCGAATTTTTAGATTTTCTGAAGCGCAAATGTGCTTATGTGGCGATCGGGGAATTCAAACCCGGTAAATTTGACGAAGCGAAACAGCTTTTTGAAAAAGCGGTGTCCACTTATACCACTGGATTCAAGGGAGCGTATTTATTGCAAGAACCGAACAGCGATAAAGGGATTGCGGTTATCTTGTGGGACAGCATTGAAGATATGGAAGCCAATCAAAACGAGGCTTACCAAGCAATATTAAACGAAATGTCCCATTTATTTGCCACAGCGCCCACCACATCTTTTTATGATGTTTGTAGTGAAATTCCGGCGGTTTCTGCAACTGAGGCTGAGTAAATTATTTGGCCAAGAAGTTGCCAGATAAACGCAGACAATAGAACGACTCGCGCGATCGCTTCCCATTGCTCAGGAAAAGGCTAAGGGGTAGGGGACTGTGTATCCCCAGCGATCGCGCCCCCAAAAAAGGACAATCTGGGTAAATATATTTCTTTTGGTAGATGTCAATCTTTGGAAAAATTATAGGATATTAATAGATCCGCGATCGATGACTCGTGTAATAACTCGTTCCCAGGCTCTTATCGGGGAACGCCAACGCCGAGCCTCCGTCTTCTCCAGAATTGGATGCAAAATAATTTGCACCCTGTTTGAAGAGACGAATCGGTCTCTTATCTTGTGTATTTTTAGCACCATTACCTCATCATGCCAGAACATTTTTTACTCAGTCGCGTACTGCTACAGTTCGACAGTGAAAAAGAAGATTTGCTCGAAGAACTTTCCGCCGTAGCGCTGACCCCAGATGGCAGTTTGTGGGTGGGTTCCGATGAATTTCTCACCATCGAGCGCCTTTCTCCCGTTGCCCCTTATATTTACGCAAATCACACAAAATTCAAGCTAAAAAACTACATCAACTTATTCAATGAGGACGATGAAATCGACATTGAAGGCATGGATTATTCCAACGGCTACCTGTGGGTAACCGGCTCCCACAGCACCAAGCGCAAAAAACCCAAATCCAAAAAATCCACAGAAAAAAATCTGGACAGACTCGCGACTATCAAGAGCGACTACAATCGCTACTTACTGGCTCGAGTGCCGATTATCGACGGCGAACCGTTCCAATCCTACACCGAAGATGATAGCTCGGAAGGCAAAGTAACCGCCGCGTATCTACAACAAACCGACAACAATAATATCCTCATCGAGAGCCTAAAAAAAGACGAACATCTAGGCATATTTGTGTCCAATTTTATTCCGAGCAAGGAAAATGGCTTAGATATAGAAGGAATTGCCGTAGAAGGGAATAAAGTGTTTCTCGGGTTGCGCGGTCCGGTGCTACGCGGATGGGCAGTAATATTAGAAATTGAAGTAGAAGAAAGCGAACCGGGGGTATTAACGCTGAAAGAGATTGGCGAAGACGGGCAACCCTATAAAAAATATTTTCTAGATTTAGATGGGTTAGGAATTCGAGAACTCTGTCTGGATGGCGAAGATATGATTATTATGGGCGGAGCGACAATGGATCTGGATGCCGCGATGAGCGTTTTTCGGCTGAAAGATGTATTCGATCTGGATGAAGATACCGTGGTGGAACAAGATTCCGGGGACTTGGAAGTGTTGTTTCACCTTCCGTTTACCTTGCAAACCGATATGGCGGAAGGACTCACCCTATTTCCTTGCTTGGGACAGCCAAATTCCCTACTGGTGGTGTATGATTCTCCGGATAAAGCGCGATTTATTGACGATACCTCTTTGTTTGTGGATGTGTTTAAACTGAAGCGATAAATTTGGAAATGTAGGAGCGGGTTTTTCTGAGTTAATGCCACGGTTTAGGGTCTGGGTAGAGACGCGATTAATCGCGTCTCTACAAGCGGCGATCGAAGGAAAATTATCAACCTGCTCCCATCGGCGGTTTAAGGTTGCAGTTCTTGCAACTGCATTAAATGTTCCGGGCAAAACATCGCCACGCCGACGGCGATGATTTTTCCGCTATAAAGCGCTCGCACTTCTAATTGTTCTTGGGGCAATCCTTCGCTGGCGATCGCCTGTGCCACTTCGGTAGCAAATTCGGTGACCGAATCGCCGGCGTTGAGCGCCGTGCAAGTTTCGCGCGCCAGTTGCATGGCTTTTTTGCTCCCCACTTGTTGGTGAACTTGGATTTCTTCTGGGGTTAAAATGCCTTGTAAAAATTCTTCAAAATCCTGGGCTTTTGCCTGGGTTGCAGTGCATAAAACCAAGGCGAGAGATAGGGCAATTCGGGATGGTTTCCACATAACATACCTGAGTGAATAAATGAGTTAGCTGGATTAAAAAACCGACGGGCTTACCCCTAAAGTTAGCTGAGGGATTTTCTCCCCTAGAGGCCACTGGAAACGCCAAGTGGCGCGGTTAAGGGTTAGGATACCCTTTTTTGTTGGATTTCATATCATCGGAGCAAAAAAAATTTTCTGGATGGGAAAAAATAGACTGGAGGGGCAGCCGCCACCATCTTTTCTAGGTAAGTTTATTTTGTATATGCAATGTAAAGCAAAATTAACGGAGAGATTTACTTTTACAGGTTTCCGTAATCTAATGCATTTAGATTGCAATTTTCGCCTAGTTTATGCATAAAGATAAAGGTGAAAAAATGAATGTTTGGCTAGGAGTTTAAGGGGTAAAAAAGGCGGGGGAGTTAATTTTGTCGGTGTGAATTTTATCTTGCCTCTATGGATTTGAGCGATCGCTATGTTAGAACGGATTTGGGAGTGGCTCGAAACCTGCCCACTGGCGATCGCGGCTCGATTGTCATACCGGACATCGGCGAAATGCGATCGCCCCAGTGAATTACTAGCAGGTATTTTGCAAATGCAACCGATTTGGCTTTGCCCAAAGTCAGTTCCAGTAAAAACCTCTTTAAACAATGCAATTTATTTTCAGAAAAAAAATTGCCAGTAACCAAGCCATTCCCCTTAATTTTGCGCGGAATTCCCCAGTGATTCTGCGTTTAAAGAGAGGACAGGGTGCCCCCGTTGGGGTTGCGCTGGTCTACCCACCCCTTCTTTATCATTCACTCTTGAATCTATGCCTCGTCGATTTATTCTCCCCATAGCGTTATTTCTGCTAACCCCGATCGCGATCGCGATTATGCAATTTAGACTTCCCGCCCAGCCCCTCTCGGCGAGGGAGTGGGTGTCAGATTCCCCGGCGGCGGTACAAGCGCAATCTCCGGGGAATCTAGACTGGGAAAAAAATCCCGGTAGACTCTCCCCAAGGGAAATCTCCTCCAACGAAGGAAGGATTTTTCACCATTTCCCAGCGCTCGATTTAAGCGTTCCTTTTGATAAGGACAAAACCGCGCCGCAAAGCGCAATTACGCGCAACGAAGAACGACGATTTAGCGAACAAACCTCTACAGAGATTCCCACCTACGAAACCATCGATATTCTCTGGCTTTTACTCTGTTCCGGCTTAGTTTTTATCATGCAAGCGGGATTTATGTGTTTGGAATCCGGACTTACCCGCTCTAAAAATAGCATCAACGTTGCCGTAAAAAACTTCACCGATTTTGGCTTATCCGTCGCGTTATTTTGGGCATTTGGATTCGCCTTAATGTTCGGCAATTCTCTGGGAGGATGGATTGGCGGCAGTGGATTTTTTTTAGATGGAGATGTTGCCCCATTTCAAGCCGCATTCTTTTTGTTTCAAGCCATGTTTTGCGGCACGGCAACTACCATTGTTTCCGGTGCGGTGGCAGAACGGATGAAATTTAGCGCGTATTTAACAGTGGCTTGCTTGATTTCTGGGGCAATTTATCCGATTTTCGGACATTGGGCGTGGAATGGGGCGCAGACCGGAATGTTTGTCGGCTGGTTAGGAAAAATGGGGTTTGTAGATTTTGCCGGTTCTACGGTGGTTCACAGCATTGGCGGATGGGTTTCTTTGGCCACATTATTAATTGTTGGACCGCGTGCCGGTCGATTTCCCAAACAGGGAAAACCGGAAAAAATTCACGGGTCTAATCTGCCAATTTCCGTGCTTGGAGCGTTAATTTTATGGTTGGGTTGGTTTGGGTTTAATGGGGGAAGTACCCTGGCGTTAAACGAACAAGTTGCGGGAATAATTGTGGATACGGTGCTCGCAGGGGTGGCGGGTATGATGAGCGCAATGACGCTTGCTTGGCGGGCGCGGGGGATTCCGGATGTAGACGTGCTGGTGAATGGATCTCTGGCCGGTTTGGTGGCGATTACCGCCTCCTGTCATGCCGTAACCGGATTATCTGCAGTGACCATTGGGGCAATTGGCGGCGCAGTCGCCCTCGGGGTAGATGCAGTATTAGTGAGACTGAAAATCGATGATGCGGTGGGTGCGATTCCGGTTCACTTGGGGGGCGGGATTTGGGGCACCTTGGCGGTGGCGTGGTTCGGGCAAAGCGATCTGCTGAATACGGGGTTAACCCGGTTGCAGCAGTTTGGGGTGCAGTTTTTGGGCACCTTCGCCTGTTTTGTCCTGGCATTTGGCAGCAGCTACTTAGTGCTAAAGGTCGTCAATTTTTATTTTCCCTTCCGAGTGTCCCCCGCCGACGAACATATTGGGCTGAACGTTTCGGAACACCGTGCGAAAACCGAGATTTTGGATTTGTTTCGCGTGATGGATTTTCAGGCGAAAACACAGGATTTGAGCTTGCGCGTGCCGGTGGAACCCTTTACCGAGGTGGGACAAATCGCCGATCGCTACAATCAGGTGATGGATGCCCTAGAAGAGGAGGTGACGCGCAACGAAGCGATCGTGAATACCGCCACAGACGCGATCGCCACCTTCGCCCAACCCACTGTGGAAATTATCACCGCCAACCCCCGTGCATCAGCCATCTTTGGCTATCCGCGCCAGCAGTTGCTCTACTTACCACTATACAAACTCATTGACTTCGGACTCGATGTTTCCTCCTCCCGGGAGGAATTCCTCGAGAAACTGGCATTAATTTTATCAGAAATTGTGGCCGCCGGCACCCCCTGCGAATTAATCGGCATTCGCGCCGATGGTTCTCGCTTTCCGGTAGAAGTGTCAATCACCGAAGTCCAATTACGAGAAGTTACCTTTTATACTGGCACTTTTCGCGATATCACCCATCGCAAACACGCGCAACAAGCCTTACAAGAAAGCGAAGAACGATTTCGCCGCTTATCTGGCGCAACCTTTGAAGGGATTCTCGTCCACGAAGATGGCAAAATTATCGATGCCAATCAAGCGGTAGCGCGGATGTTGGGCTATGAAATTTCGGAAATTATCGGCACCAATGGACTGAATTTCGTGGTGCCAGAACATCGAGAAACGGTGTTAAAAAAGATTGTTTACGGGGATGAAATGCCCTATGAAGTGTTAGGATTGAGAAAAGACGGATCTACCTTAGTGGTGGAAATCGAAGCCAAGATACTGCCTTATAAAGGACGCGAACTGCGAGTGGCAGCAATTCGCGACGTTACTGCCCGCAAAGAAGCGGAAGCGGCGCGCAGAGACAGCGAACAGCGATTTCGCGCGGTGATGGAACAAGCCGCCGATGCGTTTATTATTCACGATGTTAATGGTAAAATTATTGATGTAAATCGCGCTGCTTGCGATAGTTTGGGATACACTCGCGCGGAATTGCTGCAGTTATCGGTGCGGGATATCGCAGATGAGAAAGTGTGGCAAAAAATGGAAACCGAATGGCAAAAGATGACTCCCGGAGTTCCGATCGCGATCGAAGGCATTCATCGCCGTCAGGATGGCACAACGTTTCCGGTGGATACCCGCGTGGGATTAATTGAAGCGGGGAATCGCCGATTAATTTTAGCCCTCTGTCGCGATATTACCGAACGCAAACAAGCCGAAATTGCCCTGCAAAGCGAACGAGAAAAGTCGGAACAGTTGTTGCTTAATATTTTGCCCGAGGCGATCGCGGAAAAACTGAAGCAAAATCACAGTACGATCGCCGATGGATTTGCCGAAGCCACGGTTTTATTTGCGGATATTGTCGGCTTTACTCAACTTTCTTCTCGCATTTCCCCCACCGCCTTGGTTCACTTACTCAACGATATTTTTTCTTCCTTCGATCGCCTTGCGGAACGTCACGGATTGGAAAAAATTAAAACCATTGGAGATGCCTATATGGTGGTGGGCGGATTGCCGATTGTCCGGGCGGATCATGCAGAAGCGATCGCGCAAATGGCGTTAGATATGCAGCAAGAAATTATCGCCTTCAGCACGAAAACTCGCGAACCGTTTACCATCCGCATCGGCATTCATTCCGGTCCGGTGGTAGCGGGGGTGATCGGATTGAAAAAGTTTATTTACGATTTGTGGGGCGATACGGTGAATGTCGCCTCTCGCATGGAATCTCACGGCATCCCCGGGGCGATTCAAGTCACCGAAGTGACCTATCAACTGTTGCAAGACAAGTTTTTGTTTGAAAAACGCGGCACCATTCACGTGAAAGGAAAAGGGGACATGACGACCTATTTGTTACGGGGCAGAATTAGCGATTGCTCTCCCGATGTGCCGAAACAATAATGCAGTAGGGTGAGCCTCGCCCACCCTACATCTCAAGGAAACGAGTGCGAATTGGCGGCGTCGCACATCCGCTTACCAAGGACTGCCGATGGTGGTAAAACCCGCCCAGTAGAAGGGATGGGAGAGTTCGGAATCCCCCAATTGAGACAGGGCATCGGGCAGATCCATCGCCCGAGTGGAGTTGACCAGTTGACCGGACTCGAAGCGCAGGGTACCTCGGATCATCGCCATCTGCGCCTGACGCAGGGCATCGGCTTTAATCGGGGCGCGTCGCAGTTGGGTATAAAATTCGGTCATCAGGGCTAAAGTCGCTTCATCGCTGACGTACCACAACGAGGCGATCGCGGACTTGACGCCACTGTGGACGGCTAACCCAGCAAACCCTAATTCCGCTTCGCGATCGCCCAGGGCGGTACTGCAAGCACTTAATACCAATAAATCTACGGGTGGATAGTGCAAATCCAGGGTTGGCACTTCATCGAGTTCTAAGCGTTCGTCCCACAGTTGAATGTAGGAATTGCGCGCATTTCCGGAATCAAATCGCGCGTGAGTGGCGAGGTGGATGATTTCAAATCGGTCGGTTTCTCGCTGTTTCTCCAGCGTCTCCACAGTAAATTCTTCGTTGATAAACGATTTTCCCGGCCAAATATTGTGCGCGATCGCTTCTAACTCCAAAGGCACTGCCGGTAACGGGGCTTTATCGGCAAATTCAGACGCCCCCATTGCCAACAGTCGCGCATTTTTCATCGAAGAATAGCTGTGTGAGGTCAGGCTAAATGTGGGAATCAAGCTGATGCTGTATTTTTCAATTAAAAATTCCTCACTATCGTGCAATGCTGCCACGGGAATACTCCGCAACCCGCTATCCAAAGACATCAGCAAGGTCTCGATTTGCAGCGCTTCTAATTCCCCTGCAAAGGGTTCGACCATCCAACTATACAACTGTTGTGCCGATGATAAATAGGTGGTTAAATTGCGTCGCTTCGGATCCGTGACCTGCTGGCGGAATTCGGTAATCACCGGAAATAAGGCCGATTGCGGCGCATCGGCGACGGTTTTGCGGATCGGGTCGCCCACCGCCGGCACCAACACCAGTTCCAAGCGATCGGGGCGCGTAACTACATATAAAATTGCCGATTGCTTGCCAGTGTCAGCGGTAAGAGTTTTTAAGCTGCGCTGGAAATTCCCCAGGATCTCGCTTTGCTGCGGCAGTTCCGCCGTCACTCCCAGATGTTCCTGAAATTCGAAATTCCAACTTTGTTCGATCGCCCAAATTGCCCCCTCGGTATTATTCTCCGCCAATGCGTCATCGAGGGCAACCGATCCACCCTCGGAAGTCGGAGTAGAGGTGGAATCTGACGCCGAGGATGCTCTACCATTGGTCGTCGGCGATGTATCACGCCCCGATACTTGGGACGTGCTGGGGGCGGAGGTTCCGCTCTCGTTGGGCAAGTCGCGATACACGCTGGGGTCTACCCGCAAAACCTGCTCTTGCGGCATGTGCCCGGGATTTTCCAACGGCGCGATCGCCTCGCGGTGGGTTTCTGCCTGCATCTCGACTTCAGCATCATCCCCATTGCTGGGATTTTCTGCTGGCGTCGGTTGTGCGATGGGCGGAGGCGAGGAATTTTCTGCTGGCGTAGCTGGCGCGATCGCTTCGGTTGCTGCTAACATTTCAGTCTCTTGTTCCCCGACAGAGAGTTCTGGCAAGGATAAGGAAAGCGATCGCGATGGTTCAGTGGATGTTTCTACAGATTCCTCAGCGGATAAACTCTCTGGCAATAGTGTTTCTGCGGATAAGGTTTCCGCACTCACAGTTTCTTCCGAAGGCGTTTCCGCACTCACAGTTTCTTCCGAAGGCATTTCCGCACTCACAGTTTCTTCCGAAGGCATTTCCGCACTTGCGGTTTCTGCGGGTGGGGGTTCCCCGGATGGCGGTTCTTCTGTGGGAGAAGATGGAGACGCCGAGTCTGCCGATGGCGGCGAATTCGATGCCTCTACAGTTGGGGGAGTAGGGGGTAGATCTGTGGTTTGTGCGGGTTGTGACGGCGCTGTCGGTTCCTCGACGGTGGGTTGTGAGGGTTCTACCGATTCTTCGGACGCCGCAGGGGAGGGTTCTACTGGTTCCTCGACCGTGGGTTGTGAGGGTTCTGCCGGTTCTTCGGGAACCGATTCTGACGGTTCAGCAGAAGCAGTATCGCGGGTCGGGGGTTGGACATTCGGTAGAATCTGAATATTTCCTTCTACATAGTCATATAAAAAGGTTCCCGGGGCGTTAGCATCGGAACCGATGGTGTTGCGGTCGATCGCAGTTGAGCCAGAAACAAGGCGTCCGGCGGTACCATTCACACTGGGGTCGCCGACGACAAAAGGAATCTCGCCGCCACCGCCGTGACGAATGATAATCGAACCGCCCCGATCGCCCCCGATGGTAGAAATGCTGGCGGGTTGGCCGCTGGCGTCGGTCAAGGTATCGGTAGCGCGGAAATGCCGACGGGTGATAATTTCCACGTTACCGCCATCTATGCCCCCTTCGGCATCGATCCAGCTCACTTGCACATCCAAATCCGGATCGATAAACACATCGCCGCCATTGCCTGCGGTTCCGGAGGTATCGATCGCGCCGCTGGTGACTTGAGTTTGGGCGTAAATATCCACCGACCCGCCATCGATCGCGCCGGATGCGTTTATATCCTCAGTGGTAATGATATCGCTTAGGGTAGTTTCCGAACCGAGGGCGATCGCGCCGCCACTGCCCGAGGGCGAACCGGTGGCAATCTCGCCGATCGCGATATTTCCCGGGGTCTCCACCCGCAGGGAACCGCCTTCGGTCTCGCCAGTGGTATCTATCTCGCCTAGGGTAATATCGCCGCTGGTGCTGGAGACGGAAACAGCGCCACCGCGATCGCGGGTAGAAGC
This sequence comes from Phormidium sp. CCY1219, assembly GCF_055795085.1. Taxonomy (NCBI): domain Bacteria; kingdom Bacillati; phylum Cyanobacteriota; class Cyanophyceae; order Oscillatoriales; family Oscillatoriaceae; genus Phormidium; species Phormidium sp. CCY1219. Next base: position 29,518 of record NZ_JAYFEQ010000894.1, read on the forward strand.
GGTCTGGATATCCCCGGTGGAAATGTTACCCGATGCTTTGATTTCCACTTCTGCGCCCTCGACAGAGTTGGCACGGGTATCCAGGGTGCCATCGCGAGTATCCACTGCCCCGGAGATGCTGCGGAGGTCAATCTGGTTGGCAGTAATCTCGCGGGTGAGAATGTCCCCCTCGCCGGTGAGTTTTACCGCACCGCCATCGGCCACCGATATCGCACCATCTAGGCGAATCGTGCCGTTAGAGGTCACATTCATTCCCCCGGCGGCGATCGCGATGGTGGAGGCCGCTTCTACAGACTGCGCCCGAATCTGCAAGCTCCACAGGGGGGTTATATTTCCCACTTCGCGATCGAAGCGCAGGTTGCCGGTGCCAGCATCCACACTTAGGGGGTAATTGCCATTTACGGTGCCGCCAAAGATAATATCGCGATTGTTGCCTCGCACTTCTGTGCCGCCTTCCAGCCGGATATTCGCTGCTGTGAAGGTGAGGGAAGCATCTTCCGTAGTGGCGATCGTGCCATTTAACGCCAGGGTGTCGCCGCGCACGATCGCCGAGTCGCTAAATTCCGTACTCACTTGGGTTGCGCCGAGTCGCGTGGTGCCGATACTGTTTTCTCGCCCCACGGTAATCGACTGAAACCCATCTTGCACCTGGGCCAGTTCGGGCACCGTCAGGTCTAAAGTGCTGCTGTCCCCATCCACTCCCGTCTCTTGCACCGACAGGGCCACATCTAAGCTGGCGGTACTCGGTTGCAGCACCAAGTGTCCCTCACCCCGGAGAGGATCGTGCAGGTTAATTTCGTCGGCGGTCACGGTTAAATCTGTCAGGGGAGTGGTATCTCCCACCGGGCGCAGGAAGCTCACCGTGCCGGTGCCGGCACTGACCTGCAAGGCGTGCGATCCATTTAGGGAGGCATCGAAAGTAATGTTCTCGCCTTCGGTGGTTACTGCAATATTGTCGTGCAGTTGAATGCCGCCGTCGGTGGATAAGGTGAGCGATGCGTTGTCGCTGCCGGCGATCGCGCCGCTCAGATGAATCGTTCCCGTTTGCGATCTCACGGTGAAGGGATCGCTGAGGGAAATATCGGCAACGGAAATTTGGCCGATGCCATTGGCACGTCCGATAGTAATCGAAGCAAAGCCTTCTTGCAAGTACCCCAGTTCGGTAACGGTTAAATCTAGGGCGGGGGTGTGGTTATTCACGTCCCCGAGGCGGATATCGCGATCGGGTAAAAGCGTTTGTAAAGTGAGATTTCCCGATCCGGTCACCGTATCGGTAAAGTCCATCGCATTGCCACTGAGGATCGGATCGCCGATCGCATTTAACGGGGCGTTGAAGTAGAGAAAATTCGCACTGGCATCTCCTGCTAAGGTTGTCGGTGCTTTCGCCCACAGGGTTTGCAGGGGAGTGGTGCTGCCGATATCTCCATTCAGCAGAATCGTCCCCGTCCCCTGGGTGAAAAGGTACAGTTCGTGAGACCCATCCACTGTGCCGTTTAACAGCAGGTTGCCGCCCCCGGCATCCATCGCGATACTGCGATCGAGGGAGAGTGCTGCATCGAGGGTAATGCTATTATTGTTCGTGGTGATATTTCCCGGCGTTACCTCACCCTCACTCGCCACCGAAATTGCCCCGCCATTGCCCGATGTTGCCGAGGCAGCGATATTTCCCGTGACGATGCGATTTGTACCGTTCAGGGCGATCGGACCGCCAGTGCCCGTGGATTCGGTGGAGGAAGTATCCAGATTGCCGGTTCTCAGTTCGTTGCCCGCACGGATCGAGATGCCGGCATTGGCGGCGATATCTTGGGTGGTAACATCGGTGGCGGCATTTAGCTGAATCGCACTATTATCTTCGCCGGAAATCGCCGCCGTAGCGGTAATCGACCCGTCCCCTTGGGGGGACTGAATTGTTACCGGGTCGCGAAAGGCGATCGCCTCGGAAATGACGATCGCGCCACTCCCGCTGTCATGTCCGATAATAATGCGCTCGAATCCATCTTGTAAGGCATTGAGTTCTCCCTCATCCAACTGAACCCGATTGCCTATACTGCCTAGGGTCAGATCCGCGTCCGGATTGTGAGGCTGAATCTGCAATACCCCCGTGCCGGCGAGTTGCGTGGTGCCGTTGAAATTGAAGGAATTGCCAGTCAGGGTCATCCGCCCCCCATTTTTCAGGGTGCTATCTTGCAGCAATATGCCGCCGCTGCCGGTGCCCGTGAGAGAGATATTTCCGCTGTCGGTGGCAATGCTGCTGTTATCCAGGGTAATGCTTTCCCCAGTGGCGATGAACTCGCCGCCATCGGTGGCGATCGCGCCATTCGTGAGATTTACCCCTCCGCCATTGGTATTATCGGCATCGGCAGTTAGGGCGATCGCGCCGCCGTTGGAGTTCATCTCACCAGCGCGAATGTTTCCCCCGGCGCTGACGGTTACGGCGTGACCAGTTGTCGTGAGGGAACTGGCGGATAAGTCGATTTCGCCGTCGGTTTCCGGGGACTGCACCTGCAGCGAACCGCTAAACTGCATGTCCCCGGTGAGGGCGATCGTCCCGGAAGAAGTCTCTGCACCGATGGTAATGCCGTCGAAGCGATACTCTACTGGGGTAGAGTCGGTATTGGCAATCGTGAGGTCGTTGGCGGGATCGAGCGGCTGAATGTCCAGGGTGCTGCCGCTGAGGGAGAGATTCGTGCCGGAAAACTCTACAGTATCGCCAGTGAGATTTATCGTGCCGCTTCCGGCATCGATCGCGCTTTGGATATCCAGGTCGAGAGTGCCGTTGCTGCTGCCGGTTATCGCGATCGCACCCCCGTTAGAGGATATCGCCCCGGTAATCCCTACCCCCGGTTCCGTGCCGTTGCTGGTGCCGGTTAAAGCGATCGCGCCGCCTTGGGAGTCCAGGGGAGTGGCGATCGATATTCCCATACCGCCAGCACTTTCTCCCGTCATCTCCAACGCACCTCCCCCGGAATCCAGGGAAATGCCGGGGTCGAGGCGCACCCCCGGTTCTGCCGTGTCCTGGGTTTTACCGGTTAAACTTATCTGACCTCCCTCAGAGGTGAGGGTGGTGTTTTCTAGGTGGATGGCGATATAGTTTTGATTTTCGGCAATCAGGGAAATATCGCCGCCGCCGGAGTCTAGCACGCTACCCCCATTGAATAAAATCCCCTGCGATCGCACCGACTCGCCGACGATCGTGACATTTCCGCCACTAGAGGCGATCTGGCCTTCGATTCGCACCCCTTGAAAGGCGTTGTAATTTGCTGCAGTTCCCGAGAGATAAATTTCACCCCCACCGGAATCGAGCGCGCCGTTGGAGGTAATCACAATGCCCCGATGCCCGCCATTTTGCGCCACGCCCTCTAGGGTAACATTACCGCCCAAGGTGGATATCGTGCTATTGAGGTTCACGCCACCGCCACCGGGTTCTGTGGCAGTGAGTCGCCGTCCCCGTATCGTGAGATTGCCTCCCGAGGTAGAAATCGGGCGATTCACGTTGACCCACCCATTACCCCCGGCGAGGTTCCCATTGTTGCCGTTGAGAATCAGATTTAACGGGGCGCTGCCCGTTGCGCCAGCGATCGGCTCGTCGATGACGATATTATTGTGAGCGTTCAGCTTCAGGGTTCTTTCCAGGGTCAGGTTATAATTTAGCGGGGTACTGAGGGTAATGTTCCCCGCTTCCGGGCCTCCCGTACCGGTGGCAATGGTCACATTTCCGGAGTCCAATGCTTGGAGAATCAGGTCTACGCCCAATTGCGCGTTATGGCCGGCGGATTCAAATGGGGAAATGCCGTTAATATTGCTAGACCCCGCCCCGGGCACGATTTCGATATTATAGGGGTCGATCAGCCATTCCCCTGCTAACCCGGCGATCGCACCTACATTGGGCACTGTATTCACCGCTAACCCTTGCAATCCGCTGGTTTCGATAAACCCGCCATTGCCGGAACGCGCGCCGCCCCTTGCGGTGAGGGTGCCGCCAATTGTCGCACTTTCGGCGGCGAACAGCACGATCTGGCCGCCATCGCCATCGGTGCGGGCATCGGCACTGACCACAGAATCCTCACTGACGAAGGTTTGCAAGGCATTGGGCAGCGGGCCGCGTCCTTGGCGAGTGCCCCCCACGAACACCTCACCGCCACTGCGTCCCGAGGCATCCACCCTCGCGCCAATCAAAGCAATGCGCTCTCCCAGCACGGATATACCGCCCCCCGGACTGCCCGGACCGCCAGCTACATCCAGGGTGCCAGTGGCGATCGCATCCCCGGTGTGCGGGTCGAGGGCAATCCCGGAACCGGAAATGGCGAGCGTGCCATCCGCCCGCACTTCCACGCGATCGCCGTGACTCACACTACCCCCCGTGAGCAATTCCGGCAACCACAGGGAGGTGAAGGCGTTGGTAGAGGCGGTGAGAGGCGCAGGGTAAGATACATCTAAACTCAGCAGATGATTCTCTTGGGAAATGCGAACCAGATGTTCTCCCGGAACCGCTGCTAGGGTGATGGTTCCTCCGGGTGCGGATAAGGTGCCGGCATTCAAGACTTGGGTGCCGAGAAGGGTTAAGTTTTGTTCCGGTTGCACGGATAAGTGGCCGAAATTGGCGATCGCTCCTGCATTGTCGGGTAGCACAAATGCCGAGGGAGTGCCGACTAAACTCGCCCACTGATTGTCGCCAATGCTGTTAAACCAGTGCCCTTCACTCAATTGAATGCCCGTGGCGGAAGTGGCAAAAAAGTCCGCCGGTACGTTTAACGATGCATTCAGTCCGAAGACAATTCCCGCTGGATTCACTAAGAATAAATTGGAATTTCCTCCCGTGACTTGAATGAGTCCATTAATTATCGAAGCATTCCCCCCCGTCACTCGTCCCACAATGTTGAAAATTGTCGGGTTGGAATGAAAAGTCGCGCTCTGTCCGGCATCTAAACCAAAGCGCTCGAAACTGTGAAATAGATTGGCTCCATCCCCGGATAATTTTCCCCCACGAATGTGAAATTCATCCCCCTCTGGCGTCACCCGGGTTCCCGTATCTTCCGGGGTGGGGGCGATGGGTTGGGCGAGGATTTTTTTATGATGAGTAATTGTTAAATTCAATACCGCTAGGGCGGCGATTAAAAAACTACGGCTTTTCATAATTATTCCTTAGACGAGCTGCCTCAAAAAGACGAAAATGGGGCAATTTTTCTGTGATGGCTTTTCTCGGGACAGCGATCGCGCTCGATCCGGGTCAATGCTTGTTTTCTGCTAAAACGCTCATCGTTACCCCTGCTTCTGTGTTAGACAAAATCTCCTCACCAATGAATTAGTCTTTTTGCTTATTGTGGCCGATTTTCTCATTATTGGTTCCTTCCTAAATTTAACTCATCTCAATCTCAGTGACAAGCGATCGCCCCTGCTTGTTTCCGTGAAATCCACAGGTTCATCCGTAGGGTAGAGAAAGGATGCCGAAGAACTACTGAACTTTTTTTTCGTTTTATGTAAAACATTCGAGCCGCTCGAAGGTACTGCAAATTTATGCAGCCAAAAAGCCGCAAATCCACTTTTATACCTTGGTTTGCGATAATGAAACCTGGTGCTGAATTCCGAATTAACCTGCGAAGGATTAACTGCACCGTTACATTAAAATTTGCCGCGATCGCCCCGGGATGGCATGGCGAAAAGGGCGCGATCGCCCTTGTAGAAAAGCAAAGGTAACAAAAAAAGTAACAACTGACGAGAAACTGCTGCCAGAATGTTACCTTCTTTTGCACTCCAGATACTTGACAAAATAAACTGAAACTGATGCGAGACCTGACCGATGGGGGTCATTGGCCTTGCGCCCCTCCCTCCATCATTCAAAACCCCAATAAAAAAGCCTCCCGAGGGAGGCTTTTTTCTCTGCTAACGACTTAATGTCGCGCCGTATGAATTAGGCCGGTTTGGTTTCCGTAGGTTTTTGCAATTGGCGAAGGATTTCGGCTTTTTCCAGCAACCCGACTAATACGCCATTATCGTTAACCACCGGCAGTTGCGAAATGTCTTTTTGTTCCAACAAAGTGACCACTTCTAGCAAGGACAGGTCGGAATTGACAGTGGTGGTATTTTCCACCGTTTTCATCAAGTCTTTCACCTGAGTAGTAGGCCATTGCGAAGTAGAGACCAGTTTCAAATCATCCACCGAAATCGACCCGATAAAAGCGCCCGCTTCGTTAGTGACTAAGAACTTGCGCCATTGGGTTTGACCGATAATGTATTCGTTGGCAAATTCGCGCAGGGTCAGGTTTTCAGAAACGATGGGGCTATTGGGATTGACCGCATCAGCAGCAGTGAGGTGAGAGAGTTTGTCTTGAATCGTGGCAGACTGGGCCGCAGTTCCCGCATTTTGCAGCAAGAAGAAACCGATTAACAGCGTCCAGAAGCTACCGAAGTTACTGAGACCCAAGATAGAAAGTGCGCCAGTGACGATCGCGAACCATCCGATCGCTTGTCCCACTCGTCCGGCGAAAATTACCCCTTTATAGGGATTGCCGGTAATCTTCCATACCAAGGACTTGAGGATGTTCCCGCCATCGAGGGGCAAACCGGGAATCAGGTTAAACAGGGCGAGGATTAGGTTAATCGACGCTAACAGTCCCAGCATCGCGCCCACCGGACCGCCTACATTGGTGACGACTCCGATCGCGGTGAATATACCGAACAGCGCTAAGCTGACTAGCGGACCGGCGATCGCCACCCAAAACGATTCTCCCGGGGTTTTCGATTCTTTTTCTAAACTGGCTAAACCGCCGAATAAGAACAAAGTGATAGATTTCACTTCGATTCCCTGGCTAATCGCCACCAGGCTATGTCCCAGTTCGTGGGCTAACACCGAAGCAAACAGCAGCAACGCCGCCACAAAGCCCAACATCCAGGGAACTGCACCTCCCATTGGAAATTGTCCTGCCAGCCAACCCCCGTAACTTAGGGTGACTAAGCCCAGCACTAAAAACCAAGAAGGATTTATATAAAATGGGATTCCAAACAAGTTGCCTACACGGATATTGCCGTTCATTCAGGCTACCTCCTTTATCTCTATAAAATGCACCTTTGTCGTGCTTATGTACCTAATGTAACAAAACTTAATAGGAAAGTCAATCCCCCCTTAGTGGTAGAAACCGCACCCAAAGGTTCGGTTTCCGAAAAGCATACTCTGACTTTGATTGTAGGCTGCTTTTTCAGCAGCAATTTTCCCAAGAAAAATCCCGGCTTCCCTTCCTAGCAGTAAGCACTAATATCTTCGCCACATTCATCGGCGAGATAGCATAAAGCGCGGAATCGCAAACTCACCAGTTCCTCGTAAAAGGGATTGAGCTTGCACAGGGGCGGAATGTGAAACAGAGTGTGGCCAAACAAGTTCACGTCCCGCTCAAACGGACACTGCGCCGGAATTAACTTGCACAGCAAATGCGCCATTTCCGGATTGGTAACTTCAATGGCATCCAACCAGTGGCGCAATGGGTGAAGAATTTCATCCATCACGTGCAGAGATTTTTGCTTCCAATGATGTAAAGGCGTCGATAAAACAGGCATCGAGTTTCACTCCTCTTCTTTCTTTTTTCGTCTGAATTAATTTGCTATTTATAGTATGACCGATTTTAGGCCGGGATGCCGTGACCCAAAAGTAGTAAAAACCGTGATTTACACCTCAGCTTTTCGTGATGTAAAATACTCCTCAATGCGATCGCAAACAACCGCCACCGCGATCGAAATCACAGACACTCTCTCCCCAGAGTGAGATTGCCCCAGATTCCGCGATCGAACCCCCCACCGTCGGGTGCGTCACCCCCCGCAATTCATCAATGGGAGAATAACCCACGTTTGTGGGGGGGGTGACGCACCGCCCCCATAGCGCGATCGCCCTATATCCTTATCCCGAGGATGGGATGATTTCCCTCCCATGCCCCATGCCCGGGGATGAGTTGAGGCTACATAGCCGCAGAAAACCCCTTGAAATTTACAAACTCTTTACACAGCTCTCCTAAACTATAAAGATCCGAACAAGATAGATTTTTCCTCTTGCCTAAGCTGGAACATTGCCTCTAGAGTGGAAGTAAACAGAGGTGCAGTGACGCAAAGACTATTTCGCTACGCAGCGAAATTAGCCACAGTGTTTATTCAACCCATTAAAGTGTCGATAACGGAGACCAAAGAATCATGGCGATTCATACAAGTAAAAACCTTTCAACATTCAACGCGATCGCTCGCCAATCCGCGATTGGGGTAATGGCCCTGGTTGCTACCACTGCAACCCTACTCACTGCTGAAAGTGCCTCAGCTCAGGTGACGAGACAGCAGTATGACCAACAATACGAAAACGCACCCAGCGATTTGTTGCGCTTAGATTTCGACGCTTGGACGCAATTTAACGATCTGGTGAATGACGAGCGCAATTCCCTCAATACCCTCAATCTGCCGCAAGCTGACCTGAGCAAACTGCGTTGGTCCGGAGGCGTGCAAGATGTGGAAGTTTTCTTCATCAATGAAGGGGCGGGCTATCGCAATCAGCTATTTTACTCTGTAGATAGCGGAACCACGAAAAACAAGATTTTTGACGATATTTCTTCCCCCCTGAGCATTCTTTCCAACAGCAAAGGCCCCCTGAAACTGGGTGAAGGAGCCAGCTTGGGCAATTTTGCCGGAAACACCTTTATTGATTTCTTCGTGAAGTCTAACGGCAAAAATGGCGGCCAACAGTTCCTCGGGTTTGACCCAAATCTAAACTCCGACAACCTGACGCACGTTCTCGGATATACTGTGGGCGACTACTTGCTCCTGGGGTTTGAAGATATCGTGGGTGGCGGAGACGAGGATTACAATGACGTGGTTTTTGCCGTCAAAGGTGTGACCACTTCCGTACCCGAACCTTCTTTAATCCTCGGATTGTTAGGTGCCAGTTCTCTAATGATGATTCGCAAGCGCCACGCACAATCAGAAGCGTAATGTTAGCTGATTTAACAATAAACCCAGCCTGAGATAGGCAGGGTTTATTTTGCTTTTCAGCTCGATTGTCATCCGAACCCCCCACCGGTAGGGTGCGTCACCCCCCGCAATTCATCAATGGGAGAATCAGCCACGTTTGTGGGGGGGGTGACGCACCGGCCCCACACCCGCACCGGCATGAACCAATCCAATGGCGCTGGTTGCGGTTGCTTCGGCGATAATTACAAGGGCGCGTTGGGAAACCTGCATCATTACTTGCCTCAAACTCGATGATGCATCTAAAGTTGAAAAGAATTGTAACAAGTGCTTTACACCCGAGTGCCAATGTGTATTAACCCAGGCAGATGACCGATCGCCGAATTGGGCGATCGCTCTGGCATGGCAACATCATTAGCACTATTGGAAGATATCGAACTGGGTAAAGGCAATCTCGATGCTGCGGAACAATATTTAACCGAAGCTTTAGGGAAAATGGAAAAATTGGGAATGAGGTGGGAGATTGCCGAAACCAATTTTGACCTGGCGCTACTCTCGCGGAAGCGCGGTAACGAAGACATTGCCCAGCAGCATTACCAGAAAGCGCATGACATTTTTCAAGAATTGGGGGCGGCGAAGGATTTAGAACGCATTGAAAGAGAGTGGAATGGTGAGGATTGACCAATGACTTACAATAAGATGCCCGCGATGCAGGCGGTAGTGAAACAGGCAATGGAACCGGCAATCATGGTTCGCAGGCCCAAGCGAGCTAAATCCGGTTGACGATGGGGGGCGATCGCGCCAATGCCGCCAATTTGAATGGCGATCGAGCCGATGTTAGAAAAACCGCACAGAGCATAGGTGGCGATCGCAATGGCCCGTGGGGAGATTGCCTGATTTTGGATTAAACTTTGCAAATCCAAATAAGCAATAAACTCATTTAAAATCGTCTTTTTCCCCAACAAAACCCCCACCTGTGCCGCATCTACCCAAGGAACTCCCATCAACCACGCCACTGGTGCCATTAAATACGATAAAATCCACTCCAAAGAAAGTTGCGGCACTCCTACCCAACTGCCGATGCCGCCTAAAACTGCATTCACAAAAGCCAACAATCCCAAAAATGCGATGAGCATCGCTGCCACATTCAGAGCCAATTTTAACCCATCCCGCGCCCCAGATGCTGCCGCATCAATGGCATTGGCATAGGTAGTTTCCACTTCCATTTTTACCGTTCCTTGGGTGACAGATTTCTCCGTTTCCGGATACAGTAATTTAGAAATGGCCAATGCTGCCGGTGCGGACATCACCGAAGCGGCCAGCAAATGTTCTGCCGGAATTCCAAAGCTTAAATACGCCGCCAAAACCCCGCCGGCAATGGTAGCAAATCCCCCGGTCATTACTGCATGAAGTTCCGATTGGGTCAGTTTAGAAATATAGGGTTTAATCATTAAAGGAGATTCGGTCATTCCCACAAAAACATTCGCCGCACAACTGAGAGATTCCGCCCCAGAGGTCTGCATGGTTTTCATCATTCCCCATGCCATGCCCTGCACCAAGCGCTGCAAAATCTGATAGTGGTACAAAATGCTAATACAGGCGGAGAAAAAGATAATGGTAGGAATCACTTTAAACGCAAAAAAATGCTCGGTAAAATCCTCGCCAAACACAAATTCCGACCCAGCATCGGCAAAGTTGAGAAAGCGGTTTACGGTTTCGCCGAGAAACTCAAACAGGGCTAAACCCACGGGAGTTTTGAGGATAAAAACTCCCAAACCAAGCTGCAACCCAAGCCCCCATGCCACGGTGCGCCAGCGCACCGCTTTGCGATTCACCGAAAACGCATAACACAGCGCCACAAATGTCACCAATCCTAACAGAGAAATTGCTCGTTCCATGACTGATTTTTTACCCCTAAGCACGGATGCAAAATAATTTAACTCGTTCCCAGGTTACCGCCGAGAAACGCAACTGCCGAGGCGGAAGCGATCGCCGGCGTTTCTTAACCAACGAGTGAAGCTGGGGCAACCACTGCCGGCGAGAAACCCGGTTTTTTATCCCCTCGGAAGTGGGCGGAATAGAGGTGAGAAAAAATCGAGCGAAAATCGGACGAATTCGCAACCCATTTGACTCCAACCCCGCTTCTTGTCTCTTTTCCCCAAACCCCCCCGAATCGCCCCATATTCGCGAACATTTTACCAGAGGGTGGGTTACAATACAATAGACAAATGAAAAATAGTATTTTATAATAGCCTGGAAGGGGGGGCAGGGCACTGGAAGCGGTGCCGGCAAGGCTTCAGGCGTGGGACTTGACGCCCCTGGCGAAGAGTTACCCACATGATTGAAAGGGCGGGGATGACCTCAACGCGAATAACCATCGAGGAATAAAAAACAATGGATCGAGTTTTATTTCGCAAAATTCACCGAAAAATTGCGCCGATTTTGTTCTTTCCTTTATTGCTCAGCGCCCTCACCGGCATCATTTATCGCCTGGGCAAAAGCTGGTTTGGCATGTCTCCAGACACCGCCAATTTTTTTATGGTGATTCACCAAGGGGAATTCTTGGGAAATCCCATCAAACCGATTTACGTGCTATTGGTTGGGTTAGGACTGATTGGCGCGATCGCCACTGGTTTGACCCTGATGCGCCGAGGCGGAAGCGATCGCGCGAAAAACCGTGCCAAAAAATTCAGCGATCGCCAGTTGCATCGCCTCCTAGCCCCGATTTTTTTCCTCCCCTTACTGCTCAGCGCCCTAACTGGAATTATCTACCGCCTGGGCAAAAGTTGGTTTGGCATGTCTCCTGACACCGCTCATCTGTTTATGGTAATTCACCAAGGGGAATATCTAGGAGATGTCTTGAAGCCAATTTACGTTTTGCTAGTCGGATTAGGGGCGATCGCACTCCTCATCACCGGCATCCAAATGCTGGGCTGGTTTCGCCACCGCAAAGGCAAAAAAGCAGTTTAAATTCTGGCAAATGGTATGGCATTTTTGACTCCTTCCCAGCACATGCGGGGAACGCCTCCCCTTCCCAAAGTAAGGCAAGCCCAATCGGCACGCTTGCTTAAATGTTATGGCATTTTGGCCTTCAGCCATTATAGAATAAGAGGATATGCTTTCCCCAAGTCGCCGGAGCAAAATCTCCGGAAGTTGGCCGGAGGGAAATGGCATTTTCGGGCAAAATTCGTAGTTCTAGCAACGGAGAAAAAGGAATGAATCGTCGGGAGTTTATGAGTTGGGTGAGTGTTGGTTGCATGGCCAGTTTTTTACCCGTGGCGATCGCCGCTTGTTCCCCCAACGAACAAGCCCAAACCGAAAGCTCCAATCCGCCACCGCCGCCACCGCCCACCGATTCTTCAGAGTCCGAGGGATTTGAAGCGGTGGGCACCGTAACTGAATTAGACGAAAACGGTGCAATCCTCAATAAAGAATTTCCCGGCGGTTCGGTTCTGGTTATCAGAAACCCGGAAGATGCGGCGATCGTAAATGCCGTGAATCCCACTTGCACCCACGAAGGCTGTACGGTAGAATGGAATGTCGGCGAGAGCAAATATATCTGTCCCTGCCACGATGCCGAATACAGTGCAGACGGCACAGTGCTGCAAGGGCCAGCAACAGAGTCTTTAGCCACTTATACAGTTAAAATTGAAGGAGACTCCGTGTTGGTCAAATCCCTTTAATGGGGTGGGGAGCATCACAAAATCGAGATGCAGATTCGCCATAAAAATTCACCGCCAAAGCCGTGTTAAAACAGTTGTTTCGCAATTCGTCACAAGATGTTATTGAAGAACGTCTAAACGGATCCCGTTGGGGTGCGTTTGTTAGCGAGCTGTTGTCGAATAGCGGGCATTTTTTGATTTTTAACGCGCTCTCAGAAATGGCGTTAATGAGTTGGACTGACTATTTAATCCACACCGGGCATTATTTAATTGTAGGTGCAATGTTTGCCCAAGCCTGGTACTTATCTCGACCCAATCCCCATCGGTTTTGGGGAAACTTTATCGGTCCATCGATTTACACCCTGAGCGATTTACCCCTAGAAGGGCTGGAATTTTTTGCCGAACCGAATCACCTGATTTTGTGGTGCTTTGCTGTGATGATTGCTACCTCGCAATTCATCCGCTTTCATAAGCCATCTCAGACCGCCACTTGGATTATTCCCCTAGAAAGTTTGACCAGAACTAGCATGGTGATTGCCCTGTATGGGGCACTGATCTACAAATCTTACCCCGAGGCCACCGGATGGGAAAGTTTCATCAATATTCTCCGGATTCCCCATCATCAATTTATCATTCAAAGTACGATGGTGGTGGGATTGTTGCTGGGACTGCAGACGTTACAGGTGACATCTCAACGGAAAAAACTGCAAGAAACTGCTGGTTTGTTGCGGAATTTGGCACAATGGGGAATGGGAAATCATGCAGTGAAACAAGCGGTCATCAATCCGGAAGAATTGGGATTTCGGCGACGCGATCGCGCCATTTTATTTATGGATATTCGCGGATTTACCCACTGGTGCGAAGAAACTTCTCCCGATATTGTCGCCGCCGTGCTTAATTCTTATTATCGCACAGTAGAACCCGCCGCCGCTAAATTTCAACCGTTAAGAATTACCTTAACCGCCGATGAAATTATGGCAATTTACGCCACTCCCCAGCAAGCGATCGCCGCCGCCCGCGCCATGCAAAATGCAGCCGAAACCCTGCTTGCGCCCCATCAATTAGGGGCGGGATGTGCCTTGCATTACGGAAGCGTAATTGAAGGATTATTTGGCAGCGATCGCGTCCGCACTTACACCGCGATCGGAGATGTGGTCAACACGGCAAAACGGTTAGAAACAGCCACCCCAGCCGGAGAAATTACCCTCTCCGATCGCATTTATCAATGCATGGAAGAAAAGCTAGAAGTCGAACCGCGCGAACCAATCGCCGCCAAAGGCAAAACTGAACCCATCGCCGCATGGCGGTTAAAGTAAGCCGCGCAAACATCCGCATCCCTAAATTTTTGCCAGGTTAAACTAACACTTTATCCGGAAATTGGCGGAACGGAAAAGCGCGATCGCCCGCCCACAAAGTTGATGTAAAAGTCATCCCGACTGAGCTATTCAATCCTTGTAGAGTCTAAAATGCTGACTTCAAAAGCCAGGAGAAAAAGGGATGCAGCTACCGTGGTTCGCTAAATTCAGCCTATTTTTATTCTTCCTTTCCGTTCCGCTTTTAATGCCCCCCACCGACTCCCTCCAGTGTTCGATGTTAGTCTGGAGTCGAGAAATCCGCGATTTTGGCGACGATGGATCCGACGGATTCGACGGACGAGATGGGAGAAATGGTCGTCCCGGGGACAACCAAACCCTTTTCGCCGATGGAAGCTCTATCCTGTTGGATCTCTCCGGGACCGACGGCGAGGATGGCGAGGATGGCGACAATGGGGATGATGCCCGCTGTCGCCGACAACCGCGCAACGTGGATTACGACCTGCGCGCCCCAGATGGCGGCGATGGCGGCGATGGCGGCGATGGCGGCGATGGCGGCCAAGGCGGTTTTCTCACTATATATTATACCAATCGAGACCATTTAAACAACATTTTCGTGAATGCAGCCGGCGGAAAAGGCGGGCGATCGGGACGCGGGGGCAATGGGGGCGACGGATGCGACTGTCGCGAACGGGATTGGGATGTGCGCGTGTGCGAAGATAGCCTCAACACTTCGCAACCGCAATGCCGAGAGCGAGAGTTTCGTTGCTACGATGGGTCAGACGGTCGCAATGGCTCTTGGGGTGCCAGCGGTGGGAACGGACGCCTGGGAACGCTCACATTAATTAACCGCCAGGAACCCTTAGCGGAAGACAACCCGGCGATCGCCGTTCCCATCTCCCAACTCGCCAGCTTAGACGTTGTTCTCTCTCGCAATCGCTGGGAAACCCGCCAAGGTGCGAGCTTGCTGTTAGCACCCGGTTCTAAAATTGCCGATGAATATCGCGAATTTCGCGATCGCATCGAACGCCCGGTTCGCGTAACCTGGGAAGCAGGGCGATCGACCTACAATTTTACCGATACTCGCGCCAACTTTCGCTTAACCGAGGATAACAAAGTCGAGCTTTTCTTCCCAGAAGACATTTGGGTGCAAGCACAGCAATTTGTGGAAACCGACCGAACCAACATCATCATTTCTAACCTCATCCGGGAAAGCGAAGCCACCGAGCTTACCTTGGTCGAATTTGCCAGCAACGGCGAAAATCTAACCCTCAGTTTGATTGACCGAGGGCAAGTCTCCGACATCGTAACCACCGAATTCGCCATCACCTATCGCGCCACCACCTCCAGCGTGTGGTTTAGCCGCAACCGAGACTATCGCACCCGCTACGAGGGCAAAATTCCCCCGGAATTGGTGACGCAAAATTACAATCGCTTGACCTTAAATTTGGGTCAATTACCCATAGAATCGCAATACTTGCAACCCGGAGTTGGGGTAGAAATCGAGTTACTCGTGACTCGTTCGTTAGGCGAACGTTCCACTCAGCAAATCATCACGTGGAAAGGAGAAATTAAAGGGTAAAGGGGTACAGGTTTAAAAACCGGGGGATTGAAATCGCGCCTTGGCAAGCAATATTGGAGAAAACCGGGGGATTGAAATCGCGCCTTGGCAAGCTAAGTCCGCCTACGCGGACTCATTTTTTTTGACAATATTGGGGGGAAAGAAAGCGGGGGATTGAAATCGCGCCTTGGCAAGAAAGGCGATTGAAATCGCGCCTTGGCAAGCTAAGTCCGCCTACGCGGACTCATTTTTTTACAAGAAAGGCGATTGAAATCGCGCCTTGGCAAGCTAAGTCCGCCTACGCGGACTCATTTTTTGACTGCTATTTCCTCCGATTAATATTAGTCGTCTTTAGACGACTTGAGCTATAAGCCGGGGACTTTAAGTCCCCGGCGTTTATCCGAATACAACCAGCCCTCGCCAATTTTGGTTAAATAAAATAACTGCCAATCATGCCAGCCAACAACAGAAAGCCGATGGAAACATTTTGGCCGAAGATTTGACCGTAAATTGGTTTGGGCGGATTGTCTTGGCGCAATTGCAGGTATTGCCAACCCCAAAGAATTGCGCCGCACCCCAAGGCAATCCAGAAGGGAAAACTGAGGTGACGGGTTGCGCCTTCCCAGGCGAGGAAAGCAATCGTGCCGAGGAAAAAGAAGCCCACCGCTTCCGGGGCGCGATCGCCGAAAAATATAGCGCTAGAGTTGACCCCCACGCGCAAATCGTCCTCGCGATCGCTCATGGCATACACCGTATCGAACCCCAAGGTCCACAGAATCGTTGCCCCCCAGAGAATCCAAGTATCTGGTTCTAAGTGAGAAACTGCAGCGGTCCAACTAATCAACACCGCAAATCCCCAAGCAATGGAGAGGACCAGTTGGGGCACGGGAAACGCCCGCTTTGCCAGGGGATAGCCGATAATCACCGGTACAGCAGCCACGCAGAGGGCAAAACTGAGGGGATTGAGATAGAGGGCCAGAATAGCGGCACAGCACAGGGCCACCATTGCCACCACAATGCCGGTCGTAATCGAAAGTTTGCGGGAAGCCAGAGGGCGATCGCGGGTGCGTTCCACTTGCGGGTCGATATCCCGGTCCCACAGGTCATTCACCACGCATCCCGCCGCGCTGGTGGCAAAAGTCCCCAACACAATTACCCCCACCAGGGGCACTGGCGGGGTTCCCCGTGCGGCCAAAAACACAGCCCACAGGGCAGGAACCATTAAAATCAAGCGTCCCGCCGGTTTATTCCACCGCAGCAGGCGCAGCACCGCTTTCCAGGTGGGTTCGGTTTGGTTTTCTGGTGACGTTAACATGAGATTCACTGAAAGTTTTTCGCGATTGTCCCATTAATTAAGATATCGTTAGTCTGGAAGTCTGAAATGGGATAAGCACCCCAAACAATCGCAATGGTTAAATCAGTTCCGATAATGAGGATTCCCGCTCCAAATCGGGAGCAGCAGCGCATTCTCGCGGCTATCGATATGGGCACCAACTCCCTGCATATGGTGGTGGTGCAAATCGATGCAAGCTTACCCACCTTTACGATTATTGCCAAAGAGAAAGAAACCGTGCGTCTCGGCGATCGCGAGACCAAAACCGGCAACCTGAAACCGGAAGTCATGGCACGGACAATGGCTGCACTGCGTCGATTCCAGGAACTCGCCCACAGTTTGAATGCCGAACACATCGTCGCCGTCGCCACTTCCGCTGTGAGAGAATCTCCCAACGGGCGCGATTTTCTCAAAGAAATCGAGCGGGAATTGGATTTGCGCGTTAATTTAATTTCCGGTCAAGAAGAAGCGCGACGCATTTACCTCGGCGTGCTTTCCTGCATGGAATTTAACAAAGAACCCCACATTATTATCGATATTGGCGGCGGTTCTACGGAATTAATTTTAGGCGATGGTCACGAACCCCGGTCCCTGAGTAGCACCAAAGTCGGTGCAGTGCGCCTCACCAGCGAATTTGTCACCACAGATCCTATCAGTAACGACGAGTTTAAATACCTGCAAGCCTACATTCGCGGAATGCTCGAGCGTCCGGTAGAAGAGCTGCAAAACCACTTATTTCCCCAACAAGAAGAACCGCGTTTGGTCGGCACCTCCGGGACGATTGAAACTTTAGCAGCAATTGACGCGCGCGAGCAACTCGGCACCGAACCCTCACCGCTGACGGGGTACGAATTGAAGTTAAAAAACTTGCAAGACATCGTACAACAATTGCGGAAGCTTTCTTATGAGGAACGGGTAGAAGTGCCCGGGATTTCCGAGAAGCGCGCGGAAATTATTTTGGCAGGGGCATTAATTTTGCAAGAAGCGATGACCGTGTTGGGGATAGACTCCCTGACCATTTGCGAGCGATCGCTGCGCGAAGGAGTGATCGTGGATTGGATGCTCGCTCACGGGTTAATCGAAGACCGCCTGCGGTTTCAAAGTTCCATTCGTCAGCGCAGCACCTTAAAACTGGCGCAAAAATATCAGGTAAATCTGGAATCTGCCGAGCGCGTTGCCGCATTTGTTCTCAGCTTTTTCGACCAAACTGAAGGCATTTTGCACGAGTGGGGATTAGACGAACGGGAACTGCTATGGACTGCGGCAATTTTGCATAACTGCGGCATTCACATCAGCCATTCTTCCCACCACAAGCACTCGTATTATTTAATTCGCAACGGCGAACTGCTCGGTTATACGGATTTAGAAGTAGAAGCGATCGCCAATCTCGCGCGATACCATCGGCAAAGTGCGCCGAAGAAAAAGCACGATAATTATCGCAATCTGCCCAAACACTATCGGAAAATGGTGGCGCAATTGAGTGCATTGTTGCGATTGTCCGTTGCCCTCGATCGCCGCCAAATTGGCGCGATCGCCGACGTGGAATGCCACTACGACGCCAAGAAAAAAGAACTGCACCTGAAACTGCAACCCACCGAACCCGACGACAAGTGCGTGTTAGAACTCTGGAGCTTGGAGCAAAAGAAACAAGTGTTTGAAGAGGAATACGGCGTCCGCTTAGTTGCCAGTTTAAAATCCACGCCAGTGGCCGTGGGTTAGAATAAAATCAAGCCATTGGCTGATAGTCAAGAAGTTCGCGGCGATCGCCTCGGATGGCAGAGTCCGTGATTTGGCGTTATCTCCCGACTCTCCAGCGTCATCAATGGCCGAGCTTCCGAAATTTTGCAGTGGGTGTGTGGGCCGGGAAATTTCACCGCCAACCGAGAGTCATTACCGTGCAAACTGACAGATTCATCGTAACCTAAGCCCCCAATTTGCGATCGCCATGAAATCTTCTTTTTTCCGTTCCTATCTCCAAACCCTCGCGCGATACAAATGGCTTGCTGTCGCCCTCTTTATCGCCTCCGTTGGCATCTCGGGGTTCATGGCATTTCAAATCGAACCCCAGCCAAAATATATTGCTGTAGGTGCCTTGAGAGCCAACCCTACCGAGGATTCCCTCACCCCCACCACCCGCCAAATTATCAAACAAGGACAGCAATTTTCTCGGGCAGAAGAATTAGTCAATCTGTTGCTGGCAGAAAATGTCCTAAAAGCCGTGGCAGATTATATCCAAGTTCCTCCAGAAGAAGTGCGGCAAAAATTGTTATTAAAACTGCCCAGTGAAGAAACCGCCGGCATGCTGCAAGTATTATATCGAGATGACAATTCCGAAACCGCAAATCAAGCCGTAGCCGCCTTAATGGAGGCAATGGTGCAGCAGAGTCAATTGATTAATAATGCTCGCTTAACCGCCCGGGTAGAAAAACTGAAAAAAACTTTACCCCAAGCGCGGGAAAACCTCCAGCAAGCGGAACAAAACCTGTACGACTATTATGGGGCCGACGAAGCAGAACTCTCGCGATTGGAAGCAGAGGTAACGCAGCAAAAAGAACGAGTGGAGCAACTGCAAGCGGCACTTTCACAAGCCGAAGCATCCCAGTCGCAAATGGTCAGCAGTTTAGCGATCGCCCAAGCGCCGCAAGTCTCCCCCACCAAATCCAACCAAAGGTTTTTCCTCACCTTAGCCAGCGGAGCGATCGTCGGGGTGTTGCTTGGTGGCGGCTTGATTTTACTCCTCACAGCGATTCCGAAAAAGTCGCCTCCCCTGCAGCTTCGACAACCGTTATTAAACGCCTATAAAGGGCGATGTGCCATTACCGGATGTGACGTGGAAGATGCCCTAGAAATTCTCTGGCTGGAATCCCAGGGGGGCGATGGAACCCATGCGGTGGGCAATGGAGTGGTCTTAAGGGCGGATATTCACAAGCTGTTCTTGGCGCAGCAAATGGCGATCGAGCCAATGACGTTAAAAGTGGTGTTATCCCCCAACCTGCGGAAAACCAGCTATGGCAAACTTGCCGGGAGAGCGATCGCACTTCCCGATGCGGAAGACAATCGCCCCAATATTGAAGCGATCGAACGGCATTATCGTCACTGTGACTGGATAGAGGCGCAGCAAAAAGAACCGGAAGCAGGTTAAAGTCCCCGGTTAGGGGATTATATATTCTCAACCTTTATCCGCAATTAACCCGGATTGCGTGGATTAGCGCCGAACCGCAATCTTTGCGTTTTCTCGTCATCAAAAAAAAATACTGCTTTTTCTTTACTGAAAAAATTTTGCAGGGACAGTTTGCTAACTGGCGGATTTTAAATTTCTGACGCTTTCGGATTTTCTTTATCCCGATCGCGCGAGGGAAATGCGTATTAGGGAACAGAAGTTTTTAAAGACAAGTTCCTTTATGCGTCTCTATACCTCTGTGCTCCTTTCCACCTTCCTGCTTGCTGGTGTTGCTACCAGTGCCCAAGCAATGGAGTCTCGCTTTTCTTCCAAAAGCGATTTTAATTCTCCCTTACAACTATTCTCTCAACAACAACAAACCAAAAATCAAGAAAATTGTGAAATTGACGACCCGAAACCCGGTTGCAGTCGTCGCGATCTGCGCGTTTTTGGGTCGTTTGATGCCAAATCCTCGCTTTTGGCTGAAACCCCAATCCAGCGCCAGAAAGCGGACGCGCCCTGCACGCAAGCTCAAATTCCCCAAGATGATGACGACCAACGGGGTAGTGGACGATGCAAACCGTAATCCCAACCCATTTAATCGACGTTCACTTCTTCTTTGAACCCTGCGGCTTTGACCAAACCCCTTCATTTTATCTCCTAATGGTCAGCCGCAATTGTCCTCAAATCTCTTAAGTTTAACGAGTATTTCAACTAATATTAATCCCATATTTTTTGGGAATAGAAATCGCCCGGTGTAATTTCAGCGCGGATTAAAACATCGGCTTAATTTCGCTGCAATGCCATGTGGGCAAAAACCTACTGGACAGGGAATGGCTTCCGCCGCCCTGTCCAGGGGGTTTTTTGCATATAAACGCTGACATTGCAACGTCCGACACCACATCAGAACCCTCGCGGCGAATGAATAGCAGCCGCGATCGCCAAATGGATGCGGTGCATTTTTTATTTGAATATTTGGTCGAGAGGCTTTCCCTGTGGTAGAATGCGCGGATATCTCCATATGGTTCACCCTC
>NZ_JAYFEQ010000895.1:0-218 GCF_055795085.1 Phormidium sp. CCY1219
ATCTTTAACTAAAACCGTACCTGCTGCGGTGCCGTCGCTCTTCCATAGCTCAAAGCCGTTGGTGCCGTCGTCGGCTCCAAAGTACAGGGTGCCGTTGATGTTGGTTAAATTAGAGGGATTTGAGCTACCCGAACCAGACCTGATATCTTTAACTAAAACCGTACCTGCTGCGGTGCCGTCGCTCTTCCATAGCTCAAAGCCGTTGGTGCCGTCGTCGG
>NZ_JAYFEQ010000896.1:0-302 GCF_055795085.1 Phormidium sp. CCY1219
GGAAAAAAACCATTGCGTTGGCTTAATGGTTATTTCCCTATTACTGACTCCAGGACTGGAAAAAAACCATTGCGTTGACTTAATGGTTATTTCGCTGTTACTACTCTAGGGCTGAAAAAAAACCATTGCGTTCGCTTAATGGTTATTTCCCTACTATTGACTCCAGGGCTGGAAAAAAACCATTGCGTTCGCTTAATGGTTATTTCCCTACTATTGACTCCAGGACTGGAAAAAAACCATTGCGTTGGCTTAATGGTTATTTCCCTATTACTGACTCCAGGACTGGAAAAAACCATTGCGTT
>NZ_JAYFEQ010000897.1:0-200 GCF_055795085.1 Phormidium sp. CCY1219
CGTCTGGCGGGTTTAGCTTTTGAGTCGAGTTTCATTTGACCTGCAAGGCTCATACGCGCTTTTGGAGACAAGGATTTGACCCCATCTACTCCCGCCGTTTTCTTGCCTTGATTGTCTTGTGTTACCCGTCGTACTGCTAACACTTTGGCTGACCAGCTTTTCAGCAAAATCTTTTGGAGTCCGCGAACTGTTTTAACATC
>NZ_JAYFEQ010000898.1:0-6189 GCF_055795085.1 Phormidium sp. CCY1219
CGCTTATCGGGATAGTTTTTCCATCCCTGGGGTTGGACTAGGGATAAACAACTATTGCGCTTATCGGGATAGTTTTTTCCCGCCGATCGCGTGGTGGTGGTGAAATAGAGCAGGTCTCTTTCTTGATGCGATCCGCAGCCAAATAGTCCCAACCGCGCTTGCACCTCCGAAGTAAAAAATTCGTTACCTCACCTATATGAGAACTGCTATATTTTTCCTATTCCACTTATAAAAAACAGGGATGTTGGCGATAATTTAATTGCAAAAACTAAGGGATTTTATCCGGGGTTTAATCAAAAGAATGCCACAAAAATATTTTAGGCGGAAAAAATAAATTTACATAGACTCGGTAAAGTTGGTTATTAAAATAATTTTAAACAAAGATTTGAAAGGATTAAAACTCACAAAAATTGTGTGATAAAGGGTTTAATTTGAGGAATAGGAGCCAATACAGGAAATAGATAAGCGCAGACAAGATTTGCAATCGAGCAAAAATAGCGGGGAAAAACCGGGTGGCGAGGCGAATTTTTAGAAGAGAGGGAATAGGTGAAGCAGTGGGAGTAATTTCAGCGGTATTTAGAAGGGGAACCTGGGGAATTTTATATTGAGAGGAATGGCGGCACAGCGATTTCCAATATTGATTTAATCAGTCACGAAATTTATTTTAGCAAGCAGGATGTAATGGCGCAGACCGAGCCAACGATTTTCCTGTGTTCGCAAGCGGAATATCCGGAGTCGAGCGAAGTGTTGCGCGAGGCTATCGAGAGCGTACTAGAAGAAATCAATCGCCGATCGCGGTTTTCTTTGCGGTTAGAGAGTGCGGTGCGATCGCTGCGAAGAACCGATGCGGTGGAGCGGCGAGAAAATGTGAAAACCCGGCAAAAGTTTGCTGGCGATCGCGGAGATCGCGGCGATCGCCAGGGTAGAAGGGGATCCACCGCAACTGATTTCCAGTCTGCAAGTCTGCGTAGAAGTAGGATATGCCCTACAGAGCAAGCGCCGGAACTATTGCTCGCCGCCCAGGAAAGGCGGGAGACGAGGGGGGGGGGTGTATGGCTTTGATTTGCCCCGGTATCAACAGGTGCAGTTTAAGAACGAGACTGAATTGCGTCAGATTTTGCCCTTGGTCTTTGAGACCCCATTCCAGGGATTTAATATTTTGATGACAGGGAAAGGAGATTAAAGGTGCGCGAAAAAACAACGAATCATTTGCCCCAGAGCGGATCATAATAATCTCGGTGCTTTCAAGATAAATTTAGCCATATGCCGAGAACTCCAGACTATATTGGCGTTTACCTCCTTTTGGAAGGGGGTCACAGAGAACAGGTACGTTTTCCGAGTATTCAAGATTTCCAGAAGTGGTATCAAGGAGTCTTAGTCCCCAACTCCGAGGGGAAAGAGTTCATCAACGTACCGATCAAAACCTCTCAAGGAGAGTACATGGTGGTAAGACCCGTGAGCATCCTGGGCATTCGGGTCGAACCGATCTTTCTTTCGAGCGTCGATCGCTCCTTTGCTGAAGAGTAAAGCGATTTGCTGAGAGGGGGGGGGGAGTGGGTCTTTCAAAGGGAGGATGAGATCTGGGTAAAAAAGTTCGTTCCCATTTGAGCGATCGATTGCACGAATCAACTGATGCTGTGGCTACCCCAGGTGCTTTATCCTCCCCAGACTCCCCCATTCAAGCCGATGGCGCGTTTATCTTCCCCCGTGTGGTATGATAGTCTGCAAAACAGCCTAATGAGTAAGATGGGGTATTTCCTTGTCGATATCCGGAAGTGAACAAACCGAGTAGAAAAATTCCACAAACCAGAAGCGATCGGGGAGTGCGGCTCCGATCGCCATTCTCATGGATCGTTTGAATTCAACCTAAATTCATAATTTTACCAAACGTTGTACCTTGGCTATAAGGCGTCTCGCTCCAACACTAATAGCGCGATCGCCCGCTTGTTTATTCGCCCATTCAAAGAGAACCAAGCCAATCGCCACCGGAGAATGAGGCGTTTAAACCTGAAGCTCGATGACCGCTCGCTTTATCACGCCTATGGATATGCCTTTTGACATTACCCTGCTGATGGTGCTGACCGTAATCGCAGGCATCAGCGCGCAAGTGCTGGCCGACTACCTAAAAATTCCAGGGATTGTATTTTTGCTGCTGTTTGGCATCCTGTTAGGGCCAGATGGGTTCGGATTGCTGCATCCCCACCTGTTGGGCGATGGTCTAGAAGTCATCGTCAGCCTATCAGTGGCATTAATTTTGTTCGAAGGAGGACTCAATCTCGAACTGCGAGACCTGGACAAAGTGTCCGGTAGCTTGCGGAACCTCGTGACCATCGGAACCCTCATAACCCTGATTGGCGGCGGCATTGCTGCACATATGTACAGTGAATTCCCCTGGCCGATCGCGTTTTTGTACGCCTCCTTAGTGGTCGTCACCGGACCGACAGTGATCGGACCATTGCTCAAACAAGTTCAGGTGGAGCGCCCCGTAGCTGCCTTGCTGGAAGGAGAAGGGGTCTTAATCGACCCGGTAGGAGCCATTTTGGCGGTGTTAGTCTTAGACGTGATTTTGAATGGGGATGCCGATCCCCTGAGACTGATCGCCGGACTGACCATTCGCCTGGGAATTGGCAGCGCGATCGGGGCATTAGGCGGCTGGTTGCTAGGCTACTGCTTGAAAAAAGCCCATTTTCTCTCCGAAGACCTGAAAAACCTAGTAGTGTTAGCCGGACTTTGGGGACTGTTTGGCTTAGCCCAAGATATCCGAGGAGAATCCGGACTGATGGCCACGGTAGTTGCCGGCATCGTTCTGCGGGCCTCCTCCTTGCCCGAAGAACGCCTTTTGCGACGGTTTAAAGGCCAGTTAACCATTCTCGCCGTTTCCGTGCTGTTTATCCTCCTGGCGGCGGATTTGTCCCTTGCCAGTGTGGTTGCCCTGGGATGGGGCAGTGTGGTGACGGTGTTGGCACTGATGTTCTTGGTGCGCCCGATTAACGTGTGGCTTTGCACCTGGAATAGCAAACTCAACTGGCGACAAAAACTATTTGTAAGCTGGATCGGCCCGAAAGGAATCGTTTCGGCGTCCGTGGCTTCCTTATTTTCGATTTTGCTGACCGATCGCGGTATCAATGGGGGGGACTCCATCAAAGCCTTGGTTTTCCTGACCATTATTGTTACCGTGGTCATGCAAGGGTTAAGCGCTCGCATCGTGGCGAGAGTGCTCGGCGTGATGTCCACCAAAGCCACCGGGGCGATTATCGTCGGATCCAACCCCATGAGTCGATTGATTGCCCGCTTGTTGAAAGAACGCGGCGAGTCCGTGGTGCTGCTCGATACCAATCCCGAAGCTTGTCAGGAAGCCGCACAGGAAGATTTGCGGGTATTCTTAAGCTCAGCCCTGGATACCGAAGTCCTAGAAGTTGCCGGACTCGATTCAATGGGCACCTTTCTCGCCATGACCAGCAATGGAGAAGTGAATCTGGTGTTGGCACAGCGCGCGGTGGAAGAATTTGGCCCGCCTAGGGTGTTGGCGTTATTTCCTCGCGACCCTGTGGTGGAGAAGTCTGGCAATCAGACGAAAAAGACTAAAATTCAGCATGCCTTTGTGCCTACCGTGCAGCTTAAAAACTGGAATCAGTACATCAATGACGGTCAGGTGAAATTGGGGGAAACCGTCCTGAAAGAACCGGGTTTTGCCTTTCAGCAGGCGCATTTGCAAGCCTTGATGAGGTCTGGAGAACTGGTGCCGTTAGCCATCGAACGGGGGAATCAGTTTCTCGTGGTGTCCGCCTCGGATACTTGGCAACCGGGCGATCGCATTATTTACCTGCTGCACGACCCCAAACCAAAATTGCTCAAACGCCTCTCCGGTGCGAGTCAGTCTCGCCTTACCCTGGAAAAACTGCCCACGGTGGAGGAAGTCCCTTTGTCTTCCCCGGCGTTAGACAAGGCGTTTGATAAAGTCTCGGCAGACTTATAACGATGTGGCCTCGCACCACTCAAGAGAGCGCCGCCACCCTTTCTCCCCTAGGCGGCGCGATCGCGACTCACCGCGCCGGGTGAATTGCCAAACCCGAACTCCCCATATCGATGGCAATCCGGAACCTGACTTCCCCCTGAGCCGATAGTTGACTCCTGTCACCAGGACTCGCTGTAAAATTATCCTAAAAAAACGGGGATAACCCCAAACCGCTGCCGAATCAATTCCTCAGCAATCAGAGGGCGATTCCATCGAGGCGCGATCGCGCCGCCGGAGCGAGGGCAAACAATACCCGGGGTGGAACCCCTGCAAATCTCGCCAATCTTAAAGCTAAGATAAAGCGGGAGGCGTTTTTACTGCTTCCCCTCCAGCGCAGCTTGCTATGAGTGACCCAAGCGTACCAGCCATGTCCTATTCCTTGCCGAAAAAAAACTTACTCCACACCTTATCTCAGCCCACTGTGGTGGCCATTTTGGCCTCAGTGGGTCTGCACGGCGTTGTGGGGATAAGTTGGGATCGCTTACCCATGACCTCTAACCAAGCGAATCCCTGGACAACTGTAGATTTGGTTGAGTTAACGCCGGAAGAACTCAGCCGCTTGCCCAATGTTTCGGGCACACCGGGAAACCTGCCTGGAGATCCGACACAACCCAATTCTTCGTCCACTTCTTTGGCGTTAGGCGCGCTTCCCGAATTGCCGCCCACGCCGCCTACCCCCGAACCCGGGGAAGAGGAACCCTTTGAACCCCTCACCCTGCCGAATACCTCCTCGCTTTACCAGATGCCTCTGGATATCCCTCCGCCGCCGGATTTGGGGGAAATCAACCCGCCTTTGCCCTCGTTAGAAGAGTATCCCTCGCCCACGCCTTATTTTGGGCAACCCTCGGCGTCGGTGGAACTGCCAGAACCGGAACCCCAGCAAAGGGAACCGCAAATGCAGCAAGAATTTCAAATTGAGGGCAGCCCCGGGCAGGAACAGGCGTTTATCCCCCAAGAAGTGCCGCCCCCCCCGCAAGAACTGCCGCCACCCCCACCGCCTCAACCTTGGCCTCAGGGGACGACAAACTCGCGATCGCCGCAGCAGTCTTCTCTCCCGCCACAGGGCATGAACCAACGGGTGGATTCCTCGGATTTCCTCCTGGATGTCCGCCCGAATACCCCGAACTCCCCGCAACAACCTTTCACTGGCTTTAACGCTGGGGAAACGTTACCCCGTGGACTCCCGCCAGGATTTCGCCCGGATGCGTTTGAAGAGCCAAGAACGGCGACATCTCCCCCACCTCAAGGGAGTGCGTCGGATTTGAACAATCCAGCGCAAAACAGCAATTTGGGGGACTCGGATTCTGCGCCAACCCCCTCGGATTCTGCGCCGTCTCAGTCTGCTTCTACAACAACGGAAAATAATGCAGATTCGGGTCGGATGACCGATATGTTCGAGCATAATCGTCAACTGCGCGAAGAATATCGTCAACAACAGGAAGAACGGCAAATCGCGGCTGCGCCTCTGTCCCCGGGAACCTCGCCAGAGTCGAATCCGCCCTCGTCCAATGACCCGGAGGGGCAAACCCAAGGGATGAGTCCCGACGATCCGCTGTTGGCCCGCTTGCGCCAACTGCGCGAAGAATATCGACAACAAAATCGCCAACAAGAGTTCAATGCCACTGATGATGTGCAAATGGCGATGACGGAAGGGGCGATCGCCTATACCACTTGGGTGAGCAATCTCAAGCAGCAATACCCCGAACTCGAAACTAAATCACCGAGAACGGTGAGGAATTCTTATCCCCCCGAAGCTTGCGATCGCAAACTGCAAGGTCGCGGTACCTTTGGCGTGTTTGTGGATTCTCAAGGCCAGATTATCGATGGCCCGCGACGCTTGCTCAGTACGGGAGAAGATATCCTCGATACATTTGCCCGCAACTGGATTATCGAGCAAGGAGCCTTTCCCGCTACCAGTAAGCCGACGGTTTATCAATACTCTTTCGAGTTTTCCTACAATGAGCAAAATTGCACGAATGCATCTTCTCAACCGTCAGATGCAAGCCCTTCCCCGGGCACTCCGCTCCAACCTTTAGATGCTACACCCAGAGACGATAGTCCATTAGAATTACCCGATGTGGAATCGCAACCCACCACTGAGGAACCGTTGGATGGGACACCGCCCAGGGATGAGCAATTAGAATTACCCGATGTGGAGTCGCAACCCAGTGATG
>NZ_JAYFEQ010000899.1:0-24285 GCF_055795085.1 Phormidium sp. CCY1219
CGCTTATCGGGATAGTTTTTCCATCCCTGGGGTTGGACTAGGGATAAAAAACTATTGCGCTTATCGGGATAGTTTTTTTCCACCGATCGCGTGGTGGTGGTGAAATATAGCAGGTCTCTTTCTTGATGTGGCACGCAGCCGAATAGTCCCAACCGCGCTTGCACCTCCGAAGTAAAAAATTCGTTACCTCACCCATATGAGAACTGCTATATCGTCTCGGGGACAGAAAGTCTATCTGGATAAGTACGAACGCGATCGCCCACACTCTGCGCGCGGGTGGGGCGGCGTCGTTTCCGTCGCGATCGACGGTGGGGGGCAGGGGGAACCCGCCGAGATAAGCGGACAGACTCGACTAGGGTTTTTTGCATTCTCTTAACCGATATTATCGTTGTTTGTCAAGATGTTTTTCGCCAAATTTGTGTAAATTTTCTTAACAATATTGTCTCGGGATAATGTTTTCAATTTCACTGAACTTAACTGGCTCGAGCTTCACTTAAATCCCGAGGGTCTGTGGAGTTTACCGCATCGCGGAAATAGAACTATAATTAAAACGCAGGTTCGTCAAAAAGCAGAGACGAAACGAACACAATAGTCTAACCCATTGCTGTTGTTTATGGCAAAATTTTATGATGGAAAACTTGAACTTATATGATACCTTACGAGTCAGTCCCAAAGCTTCTAACGCAGAAATCAAACAATCGTATCGGCGGTTAGTCAAGCTATTCCACCCAGATAGCAATAGCCAGACGGCAGATCCGGAAGAAATTGTCCGGATTAATGCCGCTTACGAGGTATTGGGAGACCCGCAGCGCCGCAAGTTCTACGATCGCAAACGGGGAGCGGCGCGATCGCAAATCCAGACGCAAGGGCAAAGGCGCAACCCAGGCCCTCAAAATAACCCGCGTTCCTATCGTTCCACCGCCCCGAATCTGGACGCACAACTACAACAATGGCTCAAACAAGTCTATCACCCAGTCGATCGCATCCTCGGTCAAATTTTGTACTCCCTAGAAGATGAAATCGATCGCCTTTCTGCCGACCCCTTTGACGACGAATTAATGGGCGACTTTCAGGACTATTTAGAAACCTCTAGAGACTTTCTAGAACAAGCACAGGGGTCCTTTCAGTCGAAGCGAAATCCCGCCAATGTTGCCAGTGCGGCGGCGCATCTTTACTATTGTCTCGATCGCGTCAAAGATGGCATTGAAGAATTAGAATTTTTTACCCTCAATTACGACGAACACTACCTCCATACCGGTCAAGAACTCTTTAGAATCGCCGCCGGTTTGCGTCAAGAAGCCCAAGAAGCGATTCAACATATGTTTAAATAACCCGGAATCCAGCTTTCGCAAAACGGATTCCGGATCTGCTAGGGTCACGCCCCAGTGTTCCATCACCTACAGGAAAACCGCACCGCCCTCACGGGTAGGGTGGGCAACTCGTTGCCCACCCTACTGCTAGTGATTAATGGGACAAGTGGCGTAAGTCCTAACCTATTTCACGCGAGCGACGATCGCCCGGTGGCGGGGAGTAGTCGCGGCGATCGCGGGCGTCTGGAAACCGGCGGCGGCAATTTCTTTAGCCATATCCAGACCAAAATAACAATCCAAATATGGCTCCGTACTTTTGAGCAAGGTTAAAACATACGGCGGCATCTTCGCATAAACTTCCGACTTCGGGTTCATGTCCATAATCGCCAAATGTCCCCCCGGACGAAGCAACCGCCGCGCCTCGCGAAAGATTTGCCGCGACGCCTCTTGCGGCAATTCGTGGAACATCAGACAAGCAGACACTAAATCAAAAGAATTTTCTGGCAACCCAGTGGATTCAGCAGGCGCATGAACCCAGGGGATGTCCCGGTGGCGCTGCTGCGATCGATACTGAGCCACGGCGAGAAAATAGGGAGATAAATCCACCCCAGTACAGTTCGCCTCGGGATAAACCTCCTGCAATGCAAAGGTACTCATCCCCACAGAACACCCTAAATCCACAATATCCCGGGGTGCTTCAGGGACTCGTTCCTTTAACACCTGATGGTAACTGTTGCGAAGTTTCGCATCCCCTTGGGCACCGGCGGAAGGCCAAATAGTCGCATGAACCGCCCGCGCCGCCACTTCCACTTCCGTAGCGGCTTCCCAACTTAAGTTACCGCGATCGTAAGCATGAAACGAACATAAGTAATATTCGGGATATTTTAACTCGGGATTGCAAACCCGGGCAAACTCCTCATCCCAGTTGCGTTCTGCCAGTTCTTGCGCTTGTTTGCGCCAAGGCACGCCTATTTTTTCGGCTCGCTTTATCATCATCTGTCGCGCTTGATGTTTGGCGAAGTTGGCTAAAGGTTTGATGGCGAGCACTCCATTCACCATCCGGGAGGCGAATCCGGGTTGAGTCGATGCAGCAGCAGTCATTCCAGGGGGTTCGATTTACTCGTTGACGTCAAGGGATAGTTTAGCCGATGTGGGGGTCGGTTTTTTGCCGCTCGAGTCCCCAGGGTTCGGGGAAAATCACCCCCCTACATCGTCAATGGCTCAGGGGTTGGTCAGTTCTTTGGTCTTTTTCAGGGAAAAGAGCATGTGGGTCTCGTACTGGGTGGGGTCTGACCAGGTGCCCGTGACGCCGATACCGCGAATCGAATTGAGCATAGCTTGGGTCTCGGGGGGAATTTGAGTGCCCACAAACAGGGGTAAGGCGTTGAATGCGTTGAGGAATTTCTCCATTTCTAAATAGAAGTAACCCTGGTTGGGGTTGGGTAAGGAGTCGGCGATCGCCCGAAAATTGGGGTTTTCCTGGATCGAGGCGGTGGGGGGAGTGGCGATCGCATCTACCATCGGTCCGCCGATCGCGAGAAACAGGGAGTCGTCATCGAGCCACCCATGTCCCAGTAATGCCCCTTGCATGGGGATTTTCCATTCCCGCACCAGCACCCCATTTACGGTTCTCGAACTGATGGAGACGGGAAAGGGTAACAGGTTGCGCCCGATCGCATCGAGTTTGGCGAGGGTGGCTTCTGCTGTGGCGCGATCGCTGGTTTCCAACACCACTACGCCGCCAAATCCCAATTGCCCCAACAATCCCTGCTGGGATGAAATCAGTCCCGCCGCAAATTCCCCATCTATCCAACGGAAAATATCGCGATCGGCGTTCAGGTTGGCGGCGGCGAAGGCTTGGCGGATGAGCGTTACCGCCCCGGCGAGTTCTGGCTGAACTTCGGTTTGAGCCACCAGGGCGGTCCAACTGTTGGCGAGGTTTTCACCACTGACAAAGGCGAGGGTCTCGGCGGGAAAGCGATCGAGAATTTGGCCGGCGGCGGCGGGCTGCGACTCGAACCATTGCGGATCGATCTCGGTTCGCACTCGCACGCGCAAGCCGACATCTTCTACACCCACCGCGATGCTGGCGGATTTCACGGTTTGTATGGGGGAGACAACTGAGGTGCGATCGCCGATCTGCCGTTGCAATTGTTTTATCCCCTCGCTATAGTCGGGAATGTAAAAATTGGCGATCGCATCTCCTGCATTCTCCCCAGAGGCGAGTTGTTTCGCTGCGGCGGGAATTGAAGCAAAAGAAGGTTCGCCTAAATGGGTGTCGATCGCGGTTTCTAAGGTGCTTCGATTCCCCGACAGGAGCAATTTGTTCTCTAACATTGTCTGATACAGAGGGGTTCCCATCGGGGAAATTATCTCGGCTAACTCTACTCCTTTATAGTTAAATACCTGTCGTTTAACGTCTTGTTTTGATTTGAAGTTGCGGGCAAATAGCCACGCCCGCAGCTTGTTTTTAATTTCTACCACCATCAGATAATTGGGTTGGGAGATTAGGGGTGCCTCGCTGGTGGTGGTTGAGGGTACCCAGGCGAGGGTGATGTTTCCCACCCAAGGTTGCAAATCGGTTTCGTAATCGAGATTGTGTTGGCTGAGCAGTTGGGTTTCCAGGTTTTGCAGGCGGCGGGCGATCGCCCCACGGGCTGCAGGGGTGCCAAACTGCTGGAATTTCGACCACCGTTGCGAATCGGTGATGAAATAAGCCGCCATCACGGCTTCATCGGGAATTACTTTGGCGCTTTCGAGTGGCTCCGATTTCCAAGAAAAAGTGCCTCGCAAGTAAAAATAACCAAAAGCAACACCAGCCGCCGCGATCGCGGCAATGACCAAACGACTCGGGTTTTTTCTGGAAAACATTTTAATCTAAATGTGACGAGTTCTTTTAGGATAACTAGATTTTCTCCGTGACGCGATCGCCTGGGCGCGCCACAACCAGGTTCCCCCTCAGGCTCCTTCTCTCCAAAATTTTTCCTCCACCCGCCGATTTAATCTCCATTCCCAACCATTCGCCTGCCCAATTTCCGCCAACGCTCCGCCGCGTTTACTTATCTTTACACTTTCACCCCACTTTTACGCCCCTCCCACTTCAATCTCTGCTACCTCCCCACCGACAATTGCCGCAAATTAGACAATATTTCTTATCTATTTTTTACCCAAATCAACGGCTAAAGCATTTTACTTCATTAATCGGTAAAGCCACATTTTCCTCCCTGAATAGTGGGGGCGATGAGTTAAAAATCGCAACACTCCTATCATCGGCAATGTTCTCTAAACTTAGATTGCTGCTTTATTTTTAATTCGTTGTTTTAAGGATATTTTTGTTGATAAAAAGTTGAGTTATAAATAAACTATTAAAATTCAGAAAAGTTCTTAAAAGTATTTTAAAAATATTAATTGAACTCAGATTTTCTTTGAAAAAATAGAGGAAAAATATTTGATTGAAATATAAGAATGGAGGAAAAAGTTATTCTTGCCACAAGTGGATAGCTATCTAGGTTGTAGAAATCAATGAAGAAAAATACCAGGAATATACTCGGTCACAACTTTAGGGGTTAATGAGGAAATAGAAACCTAGCGGCTTTTTAAACAGCAGTATTGCCAAAATAATAGCACCCAAAAAAATAGATTAATTGTTTGCAAGCAATAACAAAAGAGCGCTATAAAAAATAAATAATACAGCTTTCGCCAACACGGGGGGGAAAGGGTCAAGGGTGATAACGTGGCGACATTAAACCGATTGATGGGTGAAAAAATTTGAGTGGAGTCCTCCCCTCTAAATGGAGTGAACCGGGTGGGTGAGCAGCGGGGGGTGAAATTGGGCGCAATCTTGGCGGTGAAAACCGAAGGCACTGGTGCGGTTACAGAGCAAGTCCAGGGCAGCAGCGGGGAAGTTGAGATCGCCTTCCTTCCTGGGGAAACAACCGGAGGAGACTTGGATCCGCGAGATCTGGCTGAATCCGAAAGCCGATACCGAGGAACTGCTCAACGGGTTGCGGATAATGGCAGAGGCGGCAGTGGTGGATGAGAGTCAGTGGATGAGTTGGGCGAATCAACTGGCATTGCAGCTTGCACAGGAGTGGGCAGGGACTTGTGAATCCGGGGGGCGATCGGGAGATAACGGTTAGGGTTGACAGTTTCGGAGGGGCGATCGCAATTTACATTGCCTAGCTATATAGGGGTTTTCTGAGACTAAAAGGAAAACTTATGATTTGAATTTGAAATTACTTGGCAGATCTATGTAGAGCGATCGCAAATTTCTGGAAATTTTAAGATAAACTTAAGCCCATAGAGATTCGGGTCTGAATAGATCTCGATCTATGGGAAGTGCTGCGGGACAGGTATTCGCCGAATACCTGGGCTGCAGGGGTGTAGCGCTACACCCTCGCTTTCTTCAACTTTTAACCGATTTCACTTATCACAATCACCACTCCCCCCGCCAGGGGAGACGGAAGGAGGTATTTATGGCAGCAAATTTCTCTCGCAATGTCTCGTCGGAACTGTCTGTACACTGTCGGCGCTTCCGCCGCCGACTCTATTGTAATTCCAAGTAGAAACAAACAGCAACAACTGCCCGGGGATTGGACATCCGGGGGGGAACACAAAGACGTCTGTCTTCACGGCCTATAAAGATTTATCTATAGAAATCAATTGGAATGATTATATCTTCATCTCTGATTGGCCGTGTTTCCCACAGTGTGCATCTCGTTTGCGGCTTTGGAGGTGAGTAAAATGGCGTTTAACCTGAATGGCTTTAACTTTAATCCCTCGGTGCTGGATGCTTTGGCTCGTGCGGTGTTGAGCGATGCCGACATCATCAACCGGGCTAATCTGGGCGCTCAGTCGATGCCTTCACCGAATGCACACCATTTTCCGTTGCTGAAGCGCTACAGAAGGACCGCTTTTCATGTGAGTGGGCACCCGAAAACACTTTCCCAAATGCATCGATCGAATTTTACGAACCAATTGCTGGTAAACTATGTCCTCAACAAGACATTGCCAATGAATCAATAGAGATTAGCGCGCTCGGCAAGCGCTCGCCGGAGCGAAATCTTATTTTCCCGCACAAGACGCACCGGGATGCAGATGCATTCTTCGTGGCGCGTTGACTCGCTGCTAACCCGGATGCGTGGAGCCAGCCAAACAGGATTTGAGGCCATGCTTGCCTGCGGTCCTGACGCCTAATATCTGATTAAGGAGGAATTACACAGTGGATTTTTTGCTTGAGTTCTTGACGCGCTTCTTTGATAAGTTGCAGTCTCCGACACTTGGCTTTCTGATTGGTGGTATGGTCATTGCCGCCCTCAATAGCCGACTGCAAATTCCAGATTCGGTCTATAAGTTCATCGTCTTCATGCTGCTTATGAGAGTCGGCCTGAAGGGCGGCATTGCGATCCGCCAGTCCAATCTCGCGGAGATGCTGTTGCCCGCACTGTTCGCTGCGGTAATCGGGATTGTTATCGTGTTCATCGCGCGCCACACGTTGGCCAGACTGCCGAAAATCATAACCGTTGATGCCATTGCGACCGGGGGTTTGTTCGGTGCCGTGAGTGGCTCTACCCTCGCTGCCGGCCTGACAATGCTGGAATCGGAAGGCATGCAGTACGAGGCTTGGGCCGCCGCACTCTATCCCTTTATGGACATCCCAGCGCTCGTGACTGCGATCGTCTTGGCCAGCATTTATACTAGCAAGCAAAAGTCTCTCAGCAAGCAGGAGTCTCTCAGCAAGGAGGAGTATCTCAGCAAGCAGGCAGTTGCCGCAGGCGACTATCCCAGCAAGCCGGAGT
Organism: Phormidium sp. CCY1219; assembly: GCF_055795085.1. Lineage (NCBI taxonomy): Bacteria > Bacillati > Cyanobacteriota > Cyanophyceae > Oscillatoriales > Oscillatoriaceae > Phormidium > Phormidium sp. CCY1219. Next base: position 7,109 of record NZ_JAYFEQ010000899.1, read on the forward strand.
ATCCCACCAGCAGACAGGAGTATCGCAGCCAGCAGCGAGGTAGCGAAGGCAAGGGGGTCGAGATCTGGCCGATCGTGAAGGAAAGCCTCCAGGGTTCTGCCCTATCGGCACTGCTGCTCGGCATCGTTCTAGGCATAATCACCCGGCCCGACAGTGTCTATGAGAGCTTCTTCAATCCCGGCTTTCGCGGCCTGCTTTCGGTACTGATGCTGGTCATGGGTATGGAGGCCTGGTCAAGAATCGGCGAACTCCGCAAGGTGGCTCAGTGGTACGTCGTATATGCCTTTGTGGCACCCCTGCTGCATGGACTCATTGGCTTCGGTCTCGGCTATATTGCCCACATCACCACGGGATTCAGCCCTGGCGGCGTCGTTATCCTGGCCGTCATCGCCGCCTCCAGTTCAGACATCTCAGGGCCGCCCACGTTACGAGCTGGCATTCCCAAAGCCAATCCCTCCGCCTACATCGGCTCGTCCACAGCCGTCGGCACGCCGGTTGCGCTTGCCGTGGGAATACCGCTCTTCATCGGACTCGCCCAGGCGATGATGGGCAGCTGATCCAAGACGGGTTGCGCTCTGCCGATGCTCCCCTAGCTCGGCAGACCAACGCGGCGGCTATTTTCTCATCGCGTTGGGCATCCTCGTCTAATTTCACATCTTCCAGCCCACTTTCCGCACCTTAACTGTCAAATCCCGGAACCTAAATGGGTAAAATGTTTACTATAATTAGGTTTTGGGCTTTTTTTTATTTCCCTAAACTGCCCCTCATCTATTGTCAATAATGGTAGTTTACTGAAAATATACGAATGAGCTAACTGTGGCAAACTGCATCATGATTTCGTAGCCATATCCACCCTCGCCACTTGAAGCTGCGGAAAGTGGATTTGAACTCCTTGAGGAGGAAGAGGCGAAACTGAGCTACTGCATCCATTCCCTATCAACAATCACTTCTGAGAAGTTGGAAGGAAAATGGCTAATCCCTGGATGAGGCCAGGGCGATCGCCCTGGCCTGGTTTTTGATTCTCTACTGCACCAGCACGGTCTGTGGGCTTATGGGGAAATTGGTGACAAGTTTGTTTATGCCCTGGGGACCTGCAAGGGCATTCTCGCGCTTGATAGGTATCTTTACTGATTGGTGCTGATTAATGAGCCATCATACGGTGGCGGGCAAGTGCCCGCCGCTACGGAAACACCTGTCAGAAATTCACCTGTGAATGGAGAGTGTCTCAAAGACAGAGACTGGGCCGCTCAAACCTGATATTGATGTCGAACAGAAGACAAACATCTATGCTTTCGCTTTGAACGATATTGTTAAGTTTATCTTAGATTTGCTGCAACGACCACATTTTAATCAAAGTTGGTGAAGGAGCCTTGATTCTTTCGCGATCGGCGCACAAGCTGTCAGCGGCCCAAAGCCCACATCCAGATAGAGGTTTTCCAGAGCGTGACGAGCGATCGCTGCCGATTTAAGCGACCAAATCTTTTCGATCCGCTTGTACTGGTTGAGCAAGTAGATAATTTCCCAGCGCAGGCTGTAATAGCTGGGATGCTCCACCACGTCGATGGGTTTGTGGGGGCGAGGAATGTCCACATCCAGGACCGGACCGATGTTGGCACCCGGACCATTGGTGAGCATGACAATGCGATCGCTCAGCAGCACCGCCTCGTCCACATCGTGGCTCCCCATAATGGCGGTGACGCTTGCACCACGAGCAAAAATTGCTGCACCAATATTGGGCTTATAGGTAAAAAAGCTCACTTAGCCAGGGTCGAGTTCCCCTGGTTGACCCTGGGGCAGGGCGTGCAAAAAAGTCCCCCTCACCCCCGTTTGGCAGGCCAGCAGTTCCCTGCGATCGGGAACGGCAACGCCAGCCAAGGTCCACATGCCACCTAACCAAGCCAACGCGCTAACAAGAACGATTTTGGCTCCAGGTCGAGGGACTTGAATCGCCGCGACGGTGCCCCCCCTGCCGCCGCCGACCACTCAAACATCTGCGGTGGGGGAGGCTTCATTGGTGGTCATAGCGCCAAAAAGAAGGATAAGTGTTTTTTATAAAATGCTTCGGCTAATTTGAGTCAATCTTTCTCAACAGAGGGTAATGGATTCGCCGATCTTTGGCATAATCTTTAAATATATGGTTCAAGGCAAAACCATAGAGTATTGCGTTGAATTGTCGCGACAAAACACATCAAGAGGTAACTCACATGACCCAGCAAGCCAGTAAGCTCGTCATCGTCACGGAAAAGTTGCTGCTGAAAAAGATCGCCAAGATCATCGACGCAGCCGGAGCCACCGGTTATACGGTGGTGGCCGCTGGCGGTAAAGGCAGTCGCAACGTGCGCTCGTCGGGACAACCTACCGTTAGCGACAGCTACTCGAATATAAAAATCGAGGTGCTCACCGCCAATCGAGATATGGCTTTGAAGATTTCGGATGAGGTCGCAGACCAGTTTTTCGACGATTATTCGGGCATCACCTATCTCTGTGACGCGGAGATACTGCGCGCGCACAGCAGGTTCTGACTCAAAACCGCAGCAATTCTCATTTTGACAAAAAGCTGTTCGGCGCACTGGGAATCTCGGTATTGTCAGCAAGGGTGCAAACCTTTGCATGCACATTTATTGGGGGGGAAGCGGAGCCTCGGGAGGGACGTTCCCAGGCGATCGCCTGGGAACGAGTTAACTCGTGCAAATTATTTTGCATAAGTGCTTAATAACATCTGAGAGATCCAAGAAAGCTAGAGCGATTGCAAGAACGGGGTTTGTTCAAAACCATCGTCGGTTCGTTTCGCCAGCGTTTGTCGTCCCTATCGGACAAACGCACAGGCCAAAATACCCGCTATGGGATAAAGGATGCCGCTGTTGAGCGCTTAAGCGCGTGTTCTTCACCCGAACCCGGGGGGTGGGGGGTTGCAATTGAACAGCAATGCACGTTAAGCCCACAAAGCTTACAGGCATTACATTCTAGCCATCAGACTCATTCGGGTCATTCGGGTTGCGTAGAGGAGGAAGTTCTCCTCTGTTCAAATGTTGAGCTAAGGCAAACTGGTAACGCCCCAACATATTGATAGGTTTGTGTCCTAATGGTGAGAGGCGCGATAGCTCCTCTTTTTTCACTTCATACCTCTGGTTATGCAGATGCCTTAAGGCAGCATCCATATAGCAGGTATTCTACAAAACCAGTGCATTCACGAGTAATCCCAGTGGGCCTCATGGGTCTTCTTGGCGATCGCCATTGTCAAAATAGCGCAAGCTATGGGGCTTAATATTTAGCTCCATAGCTTGCGCTATCGGGTCACTATCGCTCATCCCACAAGCTCCAAATCCTCCCAGGGCATTGATGCTGCCCCCTTTCCGGGTATCCTCAACCAGATACACCTTTTGCCCCTGTAGGAATTGACAAAGGGTTCCCCGTCACAATAAACTAGAGGGCGATCGCCCCATTCAGGTTTTCCATTCTGGCTCGTTACTCGCATTAACACTCCATGAACGACCGGGTGCAGATCGTTGAGTTCTCCATCGATATCTCCCAATCTGCACCCTGACTCGGAGTTCTCCACAAGCATATTGCCTCTCGCTTCCAAGCTTTCTGTTAGGCGGTTCTCGGACGCTTTCCACTCATCCGTGTGGTGTCTGCCAAAACCGATCCGATAGTGGCGTTTGCCGTCGATCGTTTTTGCCACCGACACCCCTCGCCCCACTTTTTTCCAGCGCCATCGGAGAGCTTTTATTGGAGCCTTTCTTTCCATTCTTTCCATTTATGCCGGTGGATTGGCACTGCGACCTCATCGTTAGGATCCAGCGTTTGCACTCTCGAATGAATGATGCACCCCACACTGGGTCATTCTTAATTCCAGGCAACTGACGCTTGATGCCCTGTTTGAATGCGGCACAGTTATCCTCCCAAAATGCCTCCATGTTGCTGGACATTTCTTGCGCTTCAGCATCAGTTAAATCCCGCGCTTCATAGATTTGTTTGGCTTCCACCTCTTTAATTTCTTTTGTAATGGCGGCGTTGTAGAGTTTTACTTTTGCGTTCGATTTCTCTGCTTCTTCTACAATTATCACTCCATTGTGTTGTAGCAATTTATCGAGACAATCCGCTAAATAAATATGCTCAAAGTTGGATCGTGCTAATGCTTCTCCGGCGGCGATCGCGGCGGGCAAGCTATGGAAATTGTTATTCCGTTAGTGCTGGCACCGGAATCATATAAATTTTGAATGCAGAAACTCAAAATTTGCCGCTTAAGGTAGTTGAGATTTATGCCGCTAAAACCATCGAAATCCAGGCAAATCTGGCGATAGAGATACTCAGGTATCGAAACGTCAAACCCTCTCTCAGCCCGCAGCAAAAATTTTTAGAAGATGCGGAAGTTCATTAATCGGGAGACCAAAATTTCTCTCAAAGAAGAGTGTGGAGACGCTGGTTTGAAAATGGCAACAGTCCTCTCATCGGCGATTTTCTCTAAAATTAGATCTCAATTCTAGTCAGGTGATGTTATCTAGATAACAGTTTGCCGTGACTTCTATTGGTTATACTGAAACCAGGAGCGTTTACCCATTGTCTGAGAGGATATTTTCGCTCCCATCAATCTAGCTCAAAGGGAAATTTTAGGGAACAGGGGACAATCGGTTGATGGGAATAGAAAAATGGAGGTAAAAGTTAGTTCTGCCTCAGGTGGATAGCTATCTAGCCTGTAGAAATCAATGAGGAGAAGCACCAGTAATGAACCCGGTCAAAATTTTAGTGGTTGATGATGAAATAGAACTAGAGCGGTTGATTAAACAGCGGTTCCGCAAAAAAATCCGTGCCAAGCAATTAGAGTTTGTGTTTGCGGATAATGGCAAAAAAGCGTTAGAAAAAATAAAATCGGAAGACAGCATCAGTTTGGTGTTAACCGATATCAATATGCCAGAAATGGATGGGCTGACCTTACTAGAAAAGCTGCGAGAAATTGACGACACTCTAAAGGCGGTGGTGGTGTCGGCGTATGGGGACATGAAAAATATTAGAACAGCGATGAATCGAGGGGCGTGTGACTTCGTAACCAAGCCGATTGATTTCCAGGATTTAGGGCTGACTATCGAGAAAACCCTGGAAGATGTGAAAAAAATGCGAGACAACATTAATCAGTTGCAAGAAGCACAGGCTAAACTGGTGCAGAGTGAAAAAATGTCCGCTTTGGGTCAATTGGTGGCTGGGGTAGCGCATGAAATTAATAATCCGGTGGGGTTTATTGCGGGAAATATCGCTCATGCGGAAGAAGCGATCGCGGATATGATAGAACACATCAAACTCTATCAAAAGCACTACCGAGATCCAGTGGCGGAAATCTCGGAAAATGCAGCGGCGATCGACTTAGATTACGTGATGGAAGACTTGCCGCAACTGATTGATTCCATGAAACATGGAAGCGATCGCATTAAAAATATTAGCACCTCATTAAGAACCTTTTCCCGTTCCGATACTGACACCACAGTGCCTTTTAATATCCATGAAGGCATCGACAGCACCTTGATGATTCTCAAATATCGGCTAAAAGCGAACGAACATCGTCCCGCCATTGAAGTCATTAAAGATTACGACGAGTTACTGCCGGTTCTTTGCTACCCGGGACAACTGAATCAAGTGTTTATGAATTTACTCAGTAATGCCATTGATGCTTTAGACTTAGCCAGTAGCAATAAAGAAGAAAAATCAGGTTTAAGCGAAAATAAAATTGTTATTAAAACCCGCTTTATTTCCGGCAAAAGCGCAAAAGACAATAGCTGTTATTTTCCCAGGGTGGCGATTTCTATAAAAGACAATGGTCCGGGAATTCCCCCGGCGGTTCAAGAGCGGATGTTTGACCATCTATTTACCACGAAATCGGTGGGAAAAGGAACGGGACTGGGACTTTATATTTCTCGTCAAATTGTGACAGAAAGACACCAGGGAAAGATTCAGTGCATTTCCCATCCTGGAGAAGGAGCCGAATTTATCGTCGAAATTCCCGGGCAAAACACTGAGTCAAGTTGACATAATTTTTACCCCTTTCAACCCAAAGTAGGATGCAGCTTTGATGGGATAAGAATAAACATAAACCCAGACAGGGAAGGGATAAAAAATTGCATCAAACGCCAAACATCCGGGTAGTTTATTAACCGTTAATTTTAGATAAAAATTACCTTATTTTCTTGCAGTTTATTCTTATAAAAATCTTGGTTATGAATTTACTCAATGACTCTGGGAAAAGCTTAAAACTACGCCGAAAAATTCCCCTGCGCCTCGTGCTCGTGGTGCCATTTGTCCTGCAAATTTTTGCTGCAGTTGGGTTAACGGGGTGGCTGGCGTTGCGAAACGGACAAAAAGCGGTAAATGATGTGGCTTCCCAATTGCAGCGCGAAGTCAGCGCCCGCATCGAACAGCACCTCGAAACCTATCTAGAAACGCCTTATTTAGTGAATCAAAACATTATCAATGCTATAGATTTAGGGTGGTTGAATATTGACGAACCGCGTAGCATGGAGCGTTTTTTCTGGAAACAACTGCAGTTATTCGAGACGGTGAGTTATATTCAGGTTGGCAATGAGCAGCAAGAATTTCTGGGATTTGAACGTCTGGGAAATGGCCAGTTTCATATTGAAATTGTCGATCGCGAAACCGGATATGACTTCTATAGCTATTTGAGCGATCGCGAGGGTCATAGAACCACTAACATCGTGAAAGTCTCGCCCAACTACGATCCGCGAATTCGCCCCTGGTATCTCGCCCCAGCGCGGGCGGAAAAGCCAGTTTGGAGCGAAGTTTATTCTTATTTTCACGAACCAACCCTTACCATTACCCACGGAATGCCCCTTTACGACGATCGCGGTAATCTGGAGGGGATTGTGGCCACGGATTTGATTTTAATCCATATCAATGACTTTTTACATCGCTTAAAAATCGGCCAATCCGGTCAAACCTTTATTATGGAACGGGACGGATCGTTCGTTGCCACTTCCACCAAAGAAAAACCCTTTATTTCTTCCCCAAATACCGATGTAATCCAACGGATTGCAGCCACCGAAAGTGAGGATAAATTAACGCGAAGTACGGCTGTTTTTTTGACCCAACGTTTTGGCGATTTGCACAACATTAAGCGTGCCAAGCAACTCAGTTTTAACATAAACGGACGCAAACAGTTTGTGCAAATTACGCCTTTTTCCGACAAATGGGGTCTTGACTGGTTGATTGTGGTGGTAGTTCCAGAAGCCGACTTTATGGGGCAAATTAATGCCAACACTCGCAGCACCATTTTACTCTGCGCGATCGCCTTAGCGGTAGCTACGGGAGTGGGCATTTTTACCTCGCGCTGGATTGCGGTACCCATCTGTCGATTATCCGCAGCTTCTCGCGCCTTTGCCAAGGGCAAATTAACCAAAAAAGTAGAACGCAGCACTATCGCAGAACTCGAAATTCTCGGCCAATCTTTTAACCAAATGGCCGCCCAATTAAAAGACTCCTTTAACGAACTAGAATGGCGCGTAGACGAACGAACTCGAGAGCTGAAAAAAGCCAAAGAAATCGCCGACACCGCCAACCAAGCTAAAAGCGAATTCCTGGCCAATATGAGTCACGAACTTCGCACGCCCTTGAATGGAATTCTCGGGTACGCGCAAATTTTGCGCCAAGATAAAACCCTGGGAGATAAACATCAGCATAGCATTAACATTATGCACCAGTGCGGCACTCATTTACTGACCTTAATTAACGATATTCTAGACCTCTCGAAAATCGAAGCCCGCAAACTGGAACTGCACCCCACAGACATCTATTTTCCCTCTTTTCTGCAAGGAGTTGCGGAAATTTGTCGCATCAAAGCCGAACAAAAAGGCATTCGCTTTTCCTTTGCACCCACCCCGGGACTTCCCGAAGGGGTTCGCGCTGACGAAAAACGCTTGCGGCAAGTGTTAATTAACCTGTTGGGAAATGCGATTAAATTTACGGACTCCGGCGAGGTTATTTTTACCGTAAACAGTAGCGAAATCCAGCCCTCCCGGCATAAAATTTGTTTTGAAATCTGCGATACCGGGGTGGGAATGACTGAGGAACAAATTGAGAAGATATTTTCGCCGTTTGAACAAGTGGGAACGCTGAAACGACAGGCAGAAGGAACCGGATTGGGGTTAACGATATCGCAAAAAATTGTGGCCATGATGGGGAGTGAAATTGCGGTGTCAAGTCAGCCGAATGTGGGGAGTACCTTTTGGTTTGAGGTGGAATTAACTGAAGCGCGAGAGTGGATGGAAGCGGCCCGAATCAGCGATCGCGGTAAAATTATCGGCGTGGAAGGTAAAGCGCCAAAAATTCTGGTGGTGGATGATAAATGGGAAAATCGTTCGGTATTGATGAGTCTGCTGAAACCTTTGGGGTTTGAAGTGGAAGCGGCGGTGAATGGCAAGGAAGGGTTAGAAAAAATTGTAGAATGGCACCCGGATGGGATAATTACAGATTTAGTGATGCCGGTGATGGATGGGTTTGAATTCATTCGCCACATTCGCGAGAGTGAAGAGCTAAAAGGAATGGTAATTATTGTGTCTTCGGCGAGTGTATTTGACAGCGATCGCCATCAAAGTATTGAGGCGGGTGGGGATGATTTTCTCGCCAAACCAGTGCAGGCGGATGAGTTGCGCGGTTTGTTAGAAAATCATTTAAACTTATCTTGGAAGTACGAGCGATCGCCGGCATCTGAATTGCCCGAGGATTCCCCGCCGGATTCATCGCCCAAGGCAAGTTCCGATTTGCTACCGCCACCGATGGAAGAACTGGAAATTTTATTCGATTTAGCCCAAAAAGGTCGCGTGATTAAAATTCAAGAACGCGCCGAAGCGTTAGCACAAAACGAAGAAAAATTGAAACCGTTTGCTCGGCAGCTAATAACGTTGGCACGCGACTTTAAAATTCAAAAAATTCGTCAGTTTATTGGCGATTATTTGTTGTAAAAATAGAAAGTGGGATGGTGCATTTTGATAACGAATGAATCTAATTTAATTTTAATTGTGGATGATAATCCAACCAACTTGTCAGTGATTGCCAGTACCCTGACGAACAATGGCTTTGAAATTGCAGTAGAAGCGGATGGAGAAAGCGCGATCGCGCAAGTGGAGCTAAATCCGCCGGATTTAATCTTGCTGGATGTGAAAATGCCGGGAATTGATGGATTTGAAACCTGCGATCGCTTAAAAAAAAATCCCCAAACCCAAGATATTCCGGTGATTTTTATGACTGCCCTTTCGGAAACCACCGATAAAGTCAAAGGTTTTTCTTTAGGAGCAGTTGATTATATCACTAAACCGTTTCAGCAAGAAGAAGTCCTCGCCCGGGTCAGACTTCACTTGCGATTGCGCTCGTTAACCAAGACCTTGGAACGACAAAATCTCCAGCTCAAAGAGGAAATTCAACAGCGAGTAAAAACCGAAGCGGAATTACAAACTACCCTCCAACAACTTCAATCGGCTCAAAATCAAATTGTTGCTCAAGAAAAACTGGCCTTTTTGGGGTCGCTCACTGCCGGCATTGCCCATGAAATTAGAAATCCCCTGAATTTTGTAACCAATTTTGCGGAAGGTTCGGTAGAGCTAACCGAGGAACTGGTAGAAGAAATTGAAAGTCAAGCCGAGAGCCTAGAGGCAGATACTTTCGAGAATATTACCGAAATATTAAACGATTTAAAAGAAAATTCCGAGTCCATCGCACGCCACGGAAAAAGAGCCGAAAGAATTATTTCTGACATGCTCATGCACGCTCGCCACGACCCAAGCGAACGCCAACGCAGCGATATTAATGTGATTCTAGCCGATGCGGTGAAATTAGGCTATCATGGAATGCGAGCCAAAGATAGTTCGTTTAATGTAACCATTACAACCGAATATGATGAGTCGATTGCACAAATGCCTTTAGTCCCGCCAAGTTTATCTCGAGCGTTTATTAATATCATTGCCAATTCCTGTTATGCCTTGCGGGATAAACAGACAAAAGTGGGCGACTCCTTTACTCCCACCCTTTCGGTAAAAACGGCAAATTTGGGGGACTGGGTAGAAATCCGGATTGCCGATAATGGACCGGGAATTGCAGCGGAACATCTGTCACAAATTTTCAATCCGTTTTTTACCACGAAACCGCCCACGGAAGGCACGGGGTTGGGTTTATCTCTGACCCACGAGATTATCGTAGGGCAGCACCAAGGGGACATCAAAGTGGAAAGCGATCGCGATCGGGGCACAGAATTTATCATTTCTCTGCCAAAAAACATGGGCACCAGTTAAAGTCGCTCGGGAGTGGGGAAAAGGAATAAAATATGGTGGCTAAAATTTTAGTCGTTGATGATGAGCTTGAATTAGAGCGCTTGATTCTCCAACGATTTAAAAAAAATATTCGGAACCAAAAATTTGAGTTTATTTTTGCCCGCAATGGCAAAGAAGCGCTCGAAACCCTCGCCCATGAGGTTCCCCCCGTGGATACCATCTTAACCGACTTACGAATGCCGGAAATGGATGGCTTAATCTTGCTCGATCGCATTAAAGAAATTGACGAAACCCTGAAAGCTGTGGTGGTTTCGGCTTATGGAGATATGGTCAATATTAGAACGGCAATGAATCGCGGCGCGTTCGATTTTTTAACGAAACCCATTGATTTTCGCGATTTAGAAATTACGATTAATAAAACCGTGGAATTTGTCACGGAAACGCGCAAAAATCGGCAACAGTTGCGACAAGTCCGCGATCGCCTGCATCAGCGCGCCTATTCTGATGAACTGACGGGATTAGCCAATCGCAACGCTTTTCTCGATCGCCTCCAGGTTTGTGTAGACCAATTTGCCGAAAATCCCGAGGGTTTATTTGCGGTTTTGTTTCTGGAATTGTGCCGCTATCGAATGGTAAAATATAGCTTCGGTCATGGATTGAGCGATCGCCTGTTAATTGCCACCGCCAAGCGCCTCAAAACTTGCCTGCGATCGACCGATGTATTAGCGCGATTGGGAGCCGATGAGTTTGCGATTTTATTGCAGAACATCCGGGACGATCGCGAGGTGCAATCAATCGCCGATCGCATCCATGAGGCGATGAAATCCCCTTTCCATCTGGATGGTTCGCTCCTGTTTTCCGGGGTCAATATTGGCATCGCTCTGGGCAATTTGGGTTCGACTCAGCCGGCGGATTTTTTGCAATCCGCAGATACGGCGATGCACTATGCAAAAGATCCGGGCAATTCTCCCACGGCTTTCTTCGTTCCCGCGATGCAAGAAAACGCCCTGTGGCGATTGCAATTAGAAAGCGAACTACAACAGGCGATCGCCCAAGAAGAATTGCATCTTAATTATCAGCCGATTATTTTCCTCCCCAATCATTCGGTTTCCGGGTTTGAAGCCCTGGTGCGATGGCGACATCCGCAGCGCGGGCGAGTCTTTCCTTCGGAGTTTATTCCCCTCGCGGAAGAAACCGGTTTGATTGTCCCCTTGGATAACTGGGTGTTGTGGCGCGCGGGGGAACAGTTAAACCGTTGGCGATCGCAATTTCCCCAATTTTGGCCGTTGAGCATCAGTGTCAATCTCTCTGAAATCGAACTCTCTCATCCTTCCTACTTGGCGTTAATCGACCGCATTTTAACCGAAAATTTCTTAAGCGGCTGTTCCTTAAAAATCGAAATTACCGAACGAACTTTAATGCAGCAATCCAGCCAAATTAATAATTTAATTAGCCAATTAAAAACCCGGGGAATCCAGTTATGTATTGATGACTTTGGCACCGGTTATTCCTGTTTGGCCTATCTCCACCGTCTGCCCCTGGATATTATCAAAATCGACCGCAGTTTTATCAATGGAATGGAAACCGATTCCAAAAAATTAGATATCGTGAAAACCATTCTGACCTTGGCTGAGACTTTGGGATTCCAGGCGATCGCCGAGGGGGTGGAAACCGCAGCGCAACTCACCCTGCTGCGATCGCTCGGATGCCCCTACGCCCAGGGATATTTGTTCTCTAAACCCCTTGAAGAACCGGCAGTTGCATCGTTTTTAACGGCTTTTTCTTCTGAGTGAAATTCAAGTTATTGGTCATTGGTCATTGGTCATTGATTATTGGTTTATCGTTTATGTCAAGTTGACAATCTAGAATAGAAGAGCTTGGGGAAAGCGTCGGTGCGATCGCGGCTAATTTGCGGGGTGAAACCATGCCAGGGGAGGAGGGAAAGTGCGCGAGACGCTCGCAAGATGGACTCCTCGGCGGCAACGGATTTAGGGTAGGTCAGAGGCGATCGGCCTCGTGCTAAACTTTTAGGGTACCCAAAACTGTTGTTATTTGAAGCAACATTCAAGGGAAATTTAGAAATAGCGACGGGATATTTTCTTGCATATAGAGATTAAAAAATGGAAAGTTTCACTGACCTTACCGAATCTTTAACCGCAGCGCCATAAATCTCAACAGAAGCTTTAAAATAAGACAGAGTTATCAACGATAGTATAAAAAAAACCGTTTTCGAGAGTAAAATTGTAATGGCGGCCAATGGCACTGAGGCAACAGATGAGTAGAATTCAGTTTAATGTAGACAATTCCACAGTAGATGGGAGAGAACAAACTGGAGTAGGTTCGGCAGAGAGTCCATTTTTTGAGTTAGCAGAGGATGTTCTTTGCGTGATTGATTTTGCGGGTCAGATTCAGCAACTAAACCCGGTAGGAGAGGAGATTTTAGGGGAGAGCGCAGCCCAAATCCGGGGCAAACCCTTGCTGGAATGGGTTCATCCGGAGGATAGAACCGCCATGGGAGAGCAAATCGAGAAACTGCAAGCGGGAAGGGAAGCGATCGCCTTTGAAAATCGTATTTGCGGCCCAGACAATTCCCAGCGGAGATTTTCCTGGAAAGCCACATCGAGACCCCAGGAAGAATTAATTTACGCCATTGGGAGAGAAATAGAAGCCGCGATCGCCACCGCCCAACCCAGCAGCGCGCCCTCGCCGCCGAAATCCGCCACCGAAGAACCGAGGCAATTTTTCAATCTGGGTTTAGATTTATTTGCCATTTTCGGGTTTGACGGCTATCTCAAAAGCGTCAACCCCGCTTGGGAAAACACCCTGGGATTTAGCCAATCCGAATTGCTGACCAAACCCTTTATTGACTTCGTGCATCCCGAAGATCATAGTGCCACCCTCAGTGAATATATCAAGCTGCTGCAGGGGGTAAAAAGCGTCTCATTTGAGAATCGGTATAAGTGCAAAGATGGGTCTTATAAATGGCTGCGGTGGACTGCCAATCCGGTGGTAGACAAACAGAAAATTTATGCGATTGCCCACGACATCAGCGATCGCAAAATTGCCGAAGTCGAAGCCGAGTGCGCCTATGAAGACACGCGACGGTTTCTTGGCGACCTTGAAAGGAAATTACAAAGCCGTTCTTTAGCGTTTAGCAATGCCATTCACAAACTGCAAAACGAAGTAGCAGAGCGACGGCAAGTCGAAGAAGAACTGCAAAAAGAACGAGAATTTTTAAAAGCATTACTCAATAGTGTAGACGCCGGAATTATCGCTTGCGACGCCGAGGGAAACATTACCTTATTTAATCGAGCCACGCGAGAATTTTATGGCTTGCCCGACTCAGCGCTGTCGCCATCGGAGTGGTCGAATTATTATGAGTTGTACTATCCCGAGGAAACCACACCGATTTCTGAGGATGAAATGCCCTTACTTCGGGCACTGAATGGAGAAGCGATCGCCGGCGAGCAAATGGCGATCGTCCCCAAACAGGGTAAAACCAGAATCGTCCTCGCCAGTGGCGAAGCTATTTTTGACGCTGAAGGCCAGAAATTAGGGGCAATGATTGTCCTGCACGACATCACCGAAAGCCAACAAAAACAGCAAGCGCTCAGCGAATCTTCCCGGGAGAAAAACGAGCTGATTGCCTCTTTGCAAGCGCAAGCGGAACAGCTACAACAGACATTGCAACAACTGCAACGCACTCAAACCCAGCTCATTCAAAGCGAAAAAATGTCCAGTCTCGGACAACTGGTGGCGGGGGTTGCCCATGAAATTAACAATCCCGTGAATTTCATTTATGGCAATATCGCTCATGCTAATGATTACCTGCGCGATTTGCTAGAATTGTTGAGCCTTTACCAACAGCATTACCCCAATCCGGTGTCCGAAATTGAAGAACTCGAAGAAGATATCGATTTGAGTTTTTTGCGATTGGATCTGCCAAAACTCCTCGATTCGATGAAAGTAGGAGCCGAAAGAATTCGTCAGATCGTGCAATCTCTGCGAAACTTCTCCCGTCTCAACGAAGCGCAAATGAAGCGCGTAAATTTGCACGAAGGGTTAGACAGTACCTTGCTCGTTGTGGAGAATCGCTTCAAAGATGAAGCGGGAAATGCACTGATTAAAGTGGTGAAAGAATACAGCGATTTGCCCAAAGTCGAGTGCTATCCCAGTCAGCTTAATCAAGGGATTTTGAATATTTTAAACAACGCGATCGATGCCTTCGAGTCGGTTGTCTCTAGTCATTCGTCATCGGTAACAGGTTTCAATGACCAAGGACAAATGACCAATCACCAAGGACAAATGACCATTCAGATTCGCACGGAAGTGGTGAGCGATCGCTTCGCAGTGATTCGGATTCAGGACAACGGCCCGGGAATGTCGCCAGAAGTCAAAGAGAAAATTTTCAATCCCTTTTTCACCACCAAACCGGTGGGGAAAGGAACGGGTTTGGGCTTATCTGTGGCCTATCAAATTATTGTCAACAAACATGGGGGCGTGTTAAATTGTTATTCCGAACTCGGACATGGAACGGAGTTTGTGATTCACCTGCCCATTCACCAGCCTAATTATACCTAGTTTTGCCAGAATTAGGGAGTTATATGGAATCCGGTTGAAATTAGGTCAGAAAAGCCCCGAACCTTTGTAGGGTTCCGGACTTTTCTGAGAAGGGGATTACCAAGGAGAGCCAATCAAAGTAAAAGAGGCCCAAAAATAGGGATGAGACAGACGGCGATCGCCGAATCGGGCTGCAATTTCTGGAGGCAATTCTAATTCCTCCCCGGTAACGCGCAAGCGTCCCTCCTTTACAGTCACTTCGCCGCGAAGCATAGCAAGCTGAGCTTGTCTGAGGGCTTCAGCTTTAATCGTTTTGTCTTGCGTTCTCAGGTGCCGATAAAACTCGCTCATCAGGGCCAACGTGCCATCATCATCCACTTGCCACAAACTGGCCAAAACCGATTTTACCCCCATTTTCACGGCTAAGCCGGCAAATCCCAATTCCGCATCTTGATTGCCCACCGCAGTTTCGCAAGCACTCAGAACCAACAATTCTACGGTACCCTTTTCAAAGCCCAAATGCGGGATTTCATCAAACGGAACTTGTCGGTTCCAAAATTGGATGTAAGACTCGCCCCGAATCTCGTCGGAACGGTTTTGGGGAGTATCTACCGAACTGGAAAACTTCACGTGAGTGGCCAAATGAATGATATCAAACGATTCCCTTTCCCGTTGCTCGCGTAAATTCTCCGGAGTAAATTCTTCATTCAAGAAATACTCAGCCCCTTTAAACTTTTTCCCAATAAACGATAACTCCAAGGGCACCGCATTTAAGCGTTCGATCGCCGGATTTTTAAATTCCGAAGCTCCCATTGCCAGCACCCGACTATTATTGAGATTTTTATACCGTGCATCGGTTAAGGTAACACTGGGAATCAATCCGAGACGATACTTTTCGATTAAAAATTGTTCGCCATCGTGCAGTGCTGCCAACGGAATGCCGCGCAATCCGGCATCCAAAGAAAACATCAACAAATCAACATTGCGCCCTTGTAATTCCGCTTCAATCGGAGCAATCAACCATTGATACAGTTGCACCGCCGCGCTCAAATAGCTATTGGTGTTAGTTTTGTGTGGATTGGTGATTTCCGAAAGCAATTCGGTCACTTTCCCCCGCAAGGCGCTGCGGGAGGCGGCGGGAATGCTGCGAGTGATGGGCAAACCTTCTGGGGTAATGACCACCAGTTGCAATTCTTGGGGATGAGCGATCGCATACACCACCGCCGGATTGAGATTCGTTTCCCTTGCCACCCCGGCGAGGGATTCGCGCAGATTCACCACCGAGAGCGCTTCCTGGGGTAACGTCACCCCCAAAGAGGCGGAAAATTCCCGGGTGCGGAGGGTTTCAATATGCGGTACGGATAGATTTGCCGAGGCGCGCGGTTGGGATGCAGGGGCGATCGCAGGGGGTGCAGATGCACTGGCCCTGGTGGGTGCCTCTGGAGTCACCGAGGTTTGGGAGTTTAGGGGAGTGACAGGGGAGGCACTGACCCGGGGCGCGATCGCCGGGATATCTGCCGCATCGGAAACCGCCGGGGGCGCACTTGCCTCTGCGGATGGACTCTCCGGCAATTGCACCGGCGTCGCTACGGAAGAATTCTCCACCGCCTCCATCTCGATCCGCACCTCCGGCACCTCCGGATCCACCGGTTCGGACCATCCTTCTATCTCTCGGCGCGCTATCTCGGGACTGATGATTTTCGGTATTTCCTCAGTGGGTGTCGCCGAGGCGGTGTTATCCGGGGCGGGAATGTCTGAACTTGCCGATTGCCCTTCGGAAACGCTCACCGGTTGCGCGGAGGAGTCTTCCACGGCGATCGGTGTCTGGGGCAGATCGGGGGCGGGCATATCCGGCGGCGCGATCGGCAAAACGGGACGATCCGACTCTGGCGGTTCACTCGCCATCGATTCGCCAATCATCGGCGCTTCGGGATTGACAATTGGTTCCGGCGGCGTCCCTGTTTCTGCATTCGGCGCGGGTTCTGCCACCTGGGGCGCTTCATCCCTGTCGGGTACTGGCGAAAGTTCAACCTCTGGGGTGTCAGACTCGGCAACCGGAACTTCATCTCGGGCGATCGGTGTGCCTGAAGTTTCCTCAGATTCCGTGGGTTCTTCTACTGACGTGGGAGTGGATTGAGGTTCTTCCAATCTCGCCACTGGTATCGGTTGCTCCTCTTCCTGTGTCCGACCCTCCTTATCCCCGTTCTGTGCGGGGTTGGCAGTTTCTCGGGGTTGCGACTCGCTGGGTTGTTCTGTGGTGGAATTGTCGGAATTGTCGGTTTGTTCTGACTCGGTAGGTTGTTCTGGGGTGGAATTGTCGGAATTTTCGGTTTGTTCTGACTCGGTAGGTTG
>NZ_JAYFEQ010000900.1:0-10397 GCF_055795085.1 Phormidium sp. CCY1219
CCATTTCCCCTGGCTCTCATCCCGACGCTCACCAAGCACGGGTAGAGCGCGGGGCTTCCCGCCGAGAAGCTAAAATTGACGTTTTTACAGAATTTTCCAAATTATAATACCGCCGATCGCCAGGATGCCGAGGGTGGCGAAGGTGCGGTGTACTCGCTGCAGGATGGGTTGTATTTGATAGCTGACCACTAGGCGATCGCGGGTAATGATTTCCGGGGTTTTCGGCCAGGTTTGACCGTCGTACCACCCGGACTCTTCGTAGGAGACGATCTCGCTAGCGAGGCGATCGCGCACGTAGCGCCATCCCAGGTACAGTCGCAGCAGGGCGAGGCTCAAAATTAATCCCCCTCCCCCTGCACTTCCCAGAATAAACTGACCCAAATACTTTCCCGGGGGAAAACTCGCGGCGACCACTGGGGCACAGAATATCGATGAAATCCCGAGGATCCATCCCATTTTGCTCAAATATCCCCTCAGATCGCGAGTTGCCCAGCCGAAAAAACAGGACTCTTTCAATGCTTGATACTCATTGAGCGGTTGCTGCTCTGTAGGTACTGGGCAAACAGACACGGTAGTTTCCCTCATCTTCGCGATCTCTCACCAGACGTTTCGGCTTCTAGGTCGATGTTTTCTCCATGTCCCCAAAACGCTTCTAGATTGTAATATTCGCGCTCTTGAGGCATCAAGATGTGAACGATCACGTCGCCATAATCTTGTACCAACCAAGTGCCGTTATATTCCCCTTCCACCCGCTGCGGTTGACGCTGGCATTCGGTCTCGGCTTGGTCGATAATGGCGTCGGAGATGGCGCGCACCTGCACTTTCGAGTAGCCCGTGACGATCGCAAAGTAGTCGGCGAGATAGGAAATTTCCGACACCCGCAGCAGGACGATATCGCCCCCTTTGCGATCTTCGGCGGCTCGCGCTACGCTCAAGGCAAGACGGTAGCTGTCTTCGTCGGTATAGAGAATCTCGTCGTCTAACGCTAGGGATCCAGAAGATTGAACTTGGGAATATTCTGTCATTAAATCTCCATATCCTACTTGATGTTTTTTTCGCTTCTCTCTTTCCCAGACCATTTAGGTAAAATTTCCGGTCAAGAGGTGGCTGAGTTATTCTCTGATGATGTGTTTAGTTTCAGGCTATTTTAATCCGGTTTAGGAAGAAGCGATCGCTCCCCTTATGCCGACTCTACGAACCCTCTGGCCACAATGCTGAGCCGTCTGAAGGGTTATTGCTGGATTTTCCCCGTTTGTGGGGTGTCTCAAGACTGAGTGTCTGTGCTAATTTTCCTCTAGATCTTAACACATTGCCATCCTTATGCCTCCGATTCATCATGGTGGGAAAAATGCCCGCTGACATCCCTCATGCGGGAATGCGTACGCTCAATTGCTTTAACTCGGCGCTTTCACTTTGATTCGCCATTTGCATTGCCCAATTTCGGGTCAAAATCGTCCGAGGATGAATTAACCGCCCATGTTCTAGCAGATGTCGTAATGAATATTCGCTGGTTAACCACACGGCGCGATAAATATCCTCCTGGCAAGTTTGACGCAAGCGCGCTAATTCGTCACTCTTTCCCCGCCCGGGTTCTAAGGTATCGGCTAAATACACCACACAACTGAGCAAACTCATGTTGGGTTTGCCTAGGGTATGATTGCGGATCCCTTCGAGGATCTCTTCATCTTCTACCCCAAATTCGTCTCGCGCCACAATCGCACTGACATCGGCATGTAACAGATGCGGTTCGCTGGCAAAAACCGGGTCTATCTCTAACCCTTCTGCTTTCGCCATCTGCAACAGTCGCTGCGGTTGGAAATATTTTGCCAGATCGTGCATTAATCCTGCCGATCGCGCTTTGCCTTCGTCTAATCCATGATGTCTCGCTAATTCGCCACACATCTGCTCTACGCGCTGGATGTGTTTCAGCCGAGGGGGGGTTACGTTTGCTTCTAGCCAGCTTAAGATGCGATCGCGCATAATCTTTCACACTCCTTTAACTTGTCGGATCTTTATCCCGCGCGTTCACTCTATCCAGCGGGGATCGCTTCATCTTGCTGTTATTTTAGCGGCTAGCTGCAGCAATTTCATTTCCAGTGGTTTAGCCCTTCACCGCAAGCCTTCTCTCGCCTCAACGACAGAAAAGCGCAGAGATGACCCACGAAGCCTCTGTGCGCTTTTCTCTCCTACTTTGCATCTCGCAGTGTTGCCATGAGCCTCATATACCCCACTCCCCTATCCCCTCCACAGCATCTCTGGCAACTGTGCGGGCAACATCACTCTCAATTTCCCTCTCAAAATACCACCTTAGCCCTGGATTTTTTGCCCGCCGCGATCGCTTCGGCAAACAAGTCCTCATATTTGTTCAGCGTTTGCTCGAACTCATATTCTTTCATGGCATACTGCCGCCCTTGCTGACCCAATTCCTCTGCTTTCTCGGGATTTTTATAAAGCTCTAAAATCGCATTGGCTAATTCTTCCGGATTTTCTGGCGGTACCACCACTCCTCCTCCACTCTTTTGTATCGCTTTTGCCGCAGTTCCACCCGCCGGCACCGATCCCACAATTGCTCGTCCACTGGCCAACAATACCGGAATTTTCGACGGCATATTAAACGCAATCACGTTATGCTTTTGCACCACTAACCCCACATTCGCCGCCCCTAGCATAGTGGGCAATTTTTCGCGCGGTTGGAACGGTAGCAGTTTCACCGACGGCGCATCAAACATTTCGCAATACTCTCGCACTCTTTCCAAGGCTGTCTGTTCCCCAACCACCACGAAGGCAATATCCGGAATATGCTTCAGTTTGGCAGCCGCTTTGATAACGGTGGGTAAGTCTTGCGTTAAGGCAATATTCCCGGAATAAAGCACCACAAACTTTCCTTGCAGTTCCTGTGCCTCCCTAAACTCATTATTTTCTCTCGGCAAAGGTTGAATGAAATTGACATCCACCCAATTCGGAATCAAGGTGATTTTCTCCTCGCTCACCCCTTTGCCCCGCAAGTTATCCACAAATCCGTCGGCAATCACGCTAATTTTATCCGCATTTCGACAGGCAAATTTCTCGAGCCGCGTAAACGCCCCAATGACTGCTTTGTTTTTCAGCAACCCTACGTGAACTGCCGCTTCATGTTGAATATCCTGGATATTTAACACCACCGGGGTCCCTCGCAATTTTCCCAGCATGGTGGCGGGTACGCACACCGGTAGAGGTGGAACAGTTGCTAAAATAACATCAGGTCTCCAGCCCGTTAGTGCTTGCGGAAAACTATTGAACACAAAGCTTGCATCTAGAAAAACGCGATCGAGCAACGAAGGTTGGGGCCGGATGAAAACTAAACTCCGCTCGATGAGTACCCCGTTTCGCTCTTCGCTCCAATACCATTTGCCTTGATATTCTGGGTAAATGCGGCGTTCGGGATAGTTGGGCATCGCCGTTACCACGCGCACTTGATGGCCCCTTTTGACCATCCCTTCTGCCAGTTCGGTCATTAACGGTGCAATGCCAATTGGCTCTGGATGATAGTTGTAGGAATAAATCAGAATCCGCATAAGTTTAGTCGTCAAGCAAATGGTGTTACAGGATACTCGAACAGATTGAGTATTTTTTAAATCGAATGGGCTGCCCTCGCGATTTTCTCGCGCGCTCCCTTGCCTATCTTTAAATATTCACCGTTACAACGGTTTTTTATCATAAAACTTTAGTAAAGTTTTCCCAAAGCTTTGACAAAGGACTTCCCTTGCCACTGCTGCAAGCGCTCTAGACGCTTGTGCTTATTTTATCTTGTCAGATGGATTTCCCTTCCCCCATCGGCTAAAACCCAGGGGTACGCGCCGCTTCTGTGCAACATTCTCTTTGCGCCATCCCTCTCTCTGCCCTCCCTTGCCCCTCCCGCAGGTTGCTTCCATGCCAACGCCCATCCCCATTCCCCCCTCTCCCCATTTTTTACGTTATTAACTTTATTGCTCTCAGAGAGATTAACTTCGGTTGACTTGATTTCTGCCTGCTTTATAATTCACCATCGTTGAAAAAGCAGAGACAAAAAAGTAAAATAATCGAATTCCCCACCCCCGTCCGGTATAAAGGTAGGAAACAATCTCGCCATCTAAGCCGCTGACTCGAGCAAATCTTGCTTTACTTTTGCTTTCTAGTTCCTCTAATTCTATCATATCCTTTTCTCTCGATGGCAAGAGAGGGTATCGAGCAGTGTATAAATAAAACCCTACAGGTCCTTCTGTATTGTAGGAAGTCTTCCGTAAAAACGTATTAGTAATTAGCGTTGCTTGATTATAAGAAATATTTTCAGTAATGGCAAAATTTTGCACCCATTTATAATACCGAAAAATACTGGTGGTGCTAAAAATCAGCGGCACTAATACCATTAAGGTTAAAATGCTGACCCGAGAGGCAAAATAACGGGGTAAAAGAATGGTAGCTACGCCAAATCCCATACCCAGAATGGCAAAAACCAAAATATTGAGTAGTTCCATAATTTCTAGGCTGATGAGTGCGTCGCCAATATGCGGTATTTGATAAATCAGTTCATCCCCGAGGAGGATAGAAATAAATTTGGTAATCACCGTCATTGCTACCACGACAAGGGTAGCGATTAAATACAAGCCAGTGCGCCCGAGCAATTTTAAGTAAAGCATCTCATCTAAAGCAATTCACTTCGAGGGGAAAGGGAATGGGTCATTCGTCACTGGTGGTTGGTCATGGGTGGTTGGTCATGGGTGCGCCCACCAAAGAGAAAAGACAAAGAACAAATGACAAATGACCAATAACCACTCGCACCAGAAAGACTATTTTCGATTGTAGACAAAAAAGCTAGGGGGGGGAACCGCGATCGCTCTCGAAGCTGGGGGGTTGCCTCAATTCATAAGCGATGCCGATAACAAAGCCCCCATATGATTACTAATTTTAAATACTAAGGGGTCTCAGGTGGGGGGCCAGGTCTCGGAGGGGGCGCATTGTCAGCGCTTTGTAACAAAATGTTGCAGTTTGCCGTTTTTTAAGTTAAGTTATATTACAGACAGTTTGACGAGACAGGAGTTTGACCTCTCATGGAAAACAACAAAGCAAAGTTTGGCTTTACTGAGTTTGCGGAAACCTGGAACGGGCGTCTGGCGATGCTGGGTTTTGTTATCGGTGTTGCCACTGAAGTGCTCACTGGGCAAGGTATTCTCTCTCAGATTGGCTTAATGTAATCCATCAATTGAATTCCTCCTTCCTTCCTTTTAATTAGGCGAACATTAACAAGCCCGGGCGTGGAAAAGCTACGCTCGGGCTTTTATTTTTTGTATAAAATTTGCCGGAAATGCTGCTATCGCCCCAAGTACGAGACTCCTTTGAGCCACAGTGAAGCGCGATCGCTTGCCATTACTCTGCAAAAATAGCCCCGCGATCGCGCAACGCTTGCCGAACCCCCTCTGACATCCCGGCATTATCTGCAAATCGGGCATTTTCCACCATTGCATCGGTGAAATCCGCGCGAGAGACATCTGCACCCGTCAGATCCGCCCCTCTTAAATTCCCCTTCGAGAGATCGGCATTTTTCA
Source organism: Phormidium sp. CCY1219 (assembly GCF_055795085.1). Lineage (NCBI taxonomy): Bacteria > Bacillati > Cyanobacteriota > Cyanophyceae > Oscillatoriales > Oscillatoriaceae > Phormidium > Phormidium sp. CCY1219. Next base: position 5,562 of record NZ_JAYFEQ010000900.1, read on the forward strand.
AAATCGCTCCGTTTAAATCAGCAGCGGAAAGATTGGCACCCGGGAGATAAGCTGCAGTGAGATTGGCACGGCGAAGGTCAGCCCGGGTTAGAATAGCCCGATTGAGATTCGTTCGCAAATCCGCATCGGTAAGAACTGCATCGGTGAAGTTGGCGCGGTTTAAATTAGCGTTAGCGAGTTGCGCCCCAGATAAATTCGCCCCGGATAAATTTGCCCCAGTAAAATCGGCTAAATGCAGATCCGCGTGACTTAAATTCGTCTGGCGCAAGTCTCCCCGGCTAAAATCGGCATAATGCAGATCGAGTTCGCTCAAATCAGCACCAGCGAAATCCTTCCGGGGATTGAGTCCGAGACGTTGGGCGATCGCGATAAAATCCTCTCCTTTCGCGGTGGAAAATAACTCCCGGGCGATCGCCAATTGTCGCTGTAAGCACTGCTCAATATCCGCTTCCCTACGGATTTTGCCATAAGAATGTTTTAACTGAGATAAAGCGCGGGCCTCTAACTGAGGGTCGTGCATCTCCACCGCCATTTCGAGTTGCTGTTGTTGATAGGCGATCGCTCGGTCCTCTTCCCCGAGAGCAGAATAAGCCTTTCCCAAATTCAACAACGCATTCCCTTGTCCGTGAGTATCTCCGACAGTTTGCGCGATCGCCAAATGCTCTTCATAACAGGCGATCGCGTCGTTCAATCCTCCCAACGCCTGATACGCCGCCCCCATATTTCCCAGGGCCGCACCCTCACGCTGCTTTTCACAACACTCGCGATAGATCCTCCTTGCCTGAACCCAAGACCCCAACGCCGCTTCAAACTCACCCGCCTGATATTGGGCAATTCCTTCTTTCAGCCTTGCGTCTGCTTCCTCAATCATCTCACTGTTTTCCGAGCGTCATTTTATTTATAGCGCTTCTCATCTGGATGAGGTACACAATTTTGGCAACATCCCCCAACGGCGAACCGAGAGGAGGTTCCCCAGGTTGACACTCTGCGGTCGCGCATACGCGCAGATTCTTAAGAAGTCCAGAAATAAACTCTTAAAGGCGTAGTCAAAGCGCCTCTACTTAGTTGACTCAGGTTGAGTTGAGCCTTCCAGATACTTTTCGGAGGATCTTTGCCGCACCGTTACACTCAGCATTAATTCAATAACCCGCAGCAGATTGATATAAACCTCGTTTAATACGTTTTCCTGATGGTTCCCAATTGTCTGTTTTTTCACCGTGGATTGGGATAAATCATTATCTAGGAAGCTAGCTTTCGAGGTAGAAGACTCTTCAGTTGCTACAAATTGCAATCCATATAAACTACAAATTTGTTTGATTTTGTCTTTAAGTCTGGCTGTAGGAATTTGTCTAAATTTTTGGTTGGTTTTAGTTGTTAATTTAATTTATTTTTTGGACCTTTATTACGACCAAAAACCACTTTACTAATTCCATGTTTAAGACGGTAATTAATAACTAATTCGGCTGTTTTATTAACGGTATCCTGCATTTGGCGATTACATTTTTCAGTGATAAGAGCTAGTCTTTTAGACCAGAAACCTTGTGGTAGATTTTCCTTGAGAATAGCTATCTGTTCTTTTTATGACACTACGGGGAAAGTCAGCACCGCTAAGATTTTGGAATACATCAATGACTCTCATCATGCTTGTTGAAACAAGCGCTCGTTTTTCCGCCCCGTCTTTTCAAAGCGGGGCGGAAAAACGAGCGCCCCTTCTTGGTATTTTGCTCCCTCGAGGGATCTTCCGGTGGGGGCATTACTCAAAAATTGCCCCTCTTGCTTTCAAATCCCGTTCCATCTCTGGGGACAAACCCGCATCTTTTTTAAACCGTGCTTGTTCTACCTTGGCATCGGTTAGATTCGTGCCGGTCAAATTCGTCAACATCAGTCCCGCTTGATGCAAGTCAGCCCCGGAAAGATTGGCATTAGACAGATCGGCATCGCTGAGATTGGCATTACTCAGATTCGCTTCGTGCAGGTTGGCATCGGTGAGGATTGCGCCACTCAAATTAGCCAGGGCTAAACTCGATCGATGCAGATCCGCCCCAGCAAAATTGGCATCGCTGAGCAGGGCACCACTCAAATCCGCACCGGCTAACTGAGCGTCTGTTAAGTCAGCTTCACTTAAGTCAGCATCGCTCAAATCGGCACCGCGTAGTTTTACCCCACGCAGGGAGGCACCGCTGAGATCTAGGTTGGTCAAGCTACAGCCCCAAAGTTTCGCACCGGCAAAATCTGTTGCCGGATTGAGATTTGCGAGGGTGGCAAGTTCGAGAAAATCAGCGGTTTTTGCCTCCAGTATGCGGGGGATGGCTTGGGAAATATCCCCTAAACCGCACTCTGAAGCTTCCGGAATCTCTTGCTTAGCCCGAGGGGGTTCGCTCAGGTTGGCATATTCGAGGGTGCTGCGAGTCAGATAAGGTTGGAGTTTTTGCCGAACCAAGGTCTGGGTCAAAATTCTTTCTAATATGCCATGTTTGTTCGGCCCGATCTCGTGGGGCCACAGGTTCTCTGCCTCGATGGGTTGCAAGTGTTCTGGTGACACCTCAAATCTTGCCTCTATCCGCACGGGGGTTCCCGTCACCTGCAAGTGTTGGAGATTCAGCAGTTCGAGGGAGCCAAGCAGCACCGAGGCTCCGGTTTTTACCCCAAAAGTCCAACTATATTGTCCGTGGGTATCCATCGGCGTCACCTGACAGGTAACGGTCTCAGCCTGCTGAGAGCGAACTTCTACCAAATTGGTGAGCAAATTCAACTCTGAGGGCATTTTGGCGTTTTCTAGATTCAGCAGTAGCTTGCCACCGGTGAGGCCAAATTTAAAACCACCCCCCATGACGGGTTGCCACACTTCTTTAAAGTGGAGGGTTAAGTTTAAATCGAGATATTGGATTCCATCGGATGAATCCAAGCGTGGGGTGCCTGTCAGTTCGATGGAAAGGCAATCTAACTGAGGCGAATGGGAGAGTGGTTGTTGCATAGCCAAGGAGCCATTGATTTGCTTAGGGACTTGCCTAAAGTTTTAAGGTATCACGATGCCCCTGTTGAATGGCAAGATGGGAGAAAAACTTTATCCGGTTCGGAGCTAGGGAAGAAGTGGATTGCAAACATTAAGGGCATTCCTACGGGAGGAATGCCCTTTTGATTCGGTGATGCAATTTATCTGTTGATTGAATCTGCTTTAATTAATCTCAGAGTTTGGGAACCACATCAAGCACACCGGATTTAGCTCATCGCCGCACTACTGCGTTTGTAGGAATTGCGGAAACTGGGCTGCGGTTTGCCTTGAATCGTTGTCCAATAATCGGTGGGATCCAAGCCGACTTCTTCGGCGGAGCGGTTCAGCATGGCTTGCTGACGATTTTTAATGTTGTGATGATTTTGCATCATTCGCATTCTGGCTCGATCTTGTGCAGACATGATTCGATTCTCCGTTTTTATCCTTGTGTTTATGGCTTTGAAAGGGTTATAGATGGTTGATATTTAGCTCATGGTGGATCTAGAGCGATCGTAAGCTTGGCGGAAATCCGCGCAGGGCTTGCCTTGGATGTGGCTGTAGTATTTTTCGTCGGGATCCAGGCCAATTTCGGCAGCGCTGCGTGACAGCATGGATTGCTGACGATTCTTGACGAAGTGATGGTGACGCATCATTAATGCACGGGCTTGTTCTTGTGCAGACATTTTGGATTCCTCCTGGTGAATGGGGGCCTGCTGGACCCTCCTCTTCGTTTGCTTATTTTTACTATAACAGACATTTCTGTAAAAAATGCTACAAAATGCCTCTACTTTACAAAACTTTACACAAATCTTTGGGATCGCTGGAAATCCTGATGGACAAGTGGCTCCCCATTTTCGGGATAGGGGATAACGAATTTCATATTGACAATATTTAAGTTTGGTGCGGGAAAGGGGAAGGAGTTGGGGAGGGAAAAAGGCGACGATGGGCGATTCGCACTGGAGTGGGAGTGCTTCAGTGGAACTCCATCGCCAGTGGGGGGAATGGAATCAGAATTGCTTTTCTAATGGGTTAGAGCGTCAGTCAAGAGGGGGGATTAAGGGAGGTTAATTGATGAAATTGGCCATTTGTTGCTGGGCGTAGTTGAGATTGTCCAGATACTCCTGGATTTTTTGCTGAGCCGTGGAGTAATTGGGATTCGAGGGGGGGACTTGTTTCATTAAAGCGATCGCCTGTTGCCACTGAGAGACCACCTGCTTCCAGTCTTGGGGGGACTGAGCAAGCTGAGTCTTGCCTTGCCGCACTCATCGCCTGATTGACTGCATAGCGAAACACCTCTTGCGGGGATGGAGAGGGAGATATCGCCGATGGAGGTGGAGGTGGTGGGATAGGAGATTCAGAGAGGGAGAGGGGCACAGGGGGGGGAGGAGGCGGTGCGTAGGCAAGCTTCTGAGCCTGTTGGCGAGCATACTCAGCATTTTGCTGATATTCGATCGCTTTAACTTGGGCGCGATTGGCGTTGGGACTCGAAGCAGGCACAGCTTGCATGAGGGCACTAGCTTCTTGCCACTGAAGCGCGATCGCCTTCCAATTCCCCACGGTTTGCGCCGATTGAGTCATCTTGGCGGCATTCATCGCCAGATTCACTCCTTGGCGGAACAAATCATTAACGGCGGGGGTGGGGGGGTTGCCACCCTTGAACTCCATCGCCGGGGGATGGTTCCCCAACAGTGTGGGGAACCAAGAAGGAGTGGCGTACAGTGAAAACATCAGCAAATGGGTCATTGCGATCGCCACGGAGAGAACCAGAGCAACTGTTAATGACTAAAGCCTGATTTACTGGAAAATTCTAGATTATTCCGGAAATACCTCACGGCGTGTGGTAG